>JBCCRV010000358.1:0-7530 GCA_039201085.1 Myxococcota bacterium
CGACGAGCGCCGCGACGAAACGCCCGCACCCTGCTTTTCGGACGGCGGTCTCTTCTGCGGCGCACCCACACTCGGTGCCCGTGCTGGGCGGGTATTGCTCGCCGCGCGGCGAGACTTCGACATGTTCGTTGTGGAATACGCCGCCGATCACGGCTGGCGACCGCTCGTAGGCCTTCGCTGAGGGCGTTGCGATTTCACTCGGCCGAGCCATGTTTTCCCGCTGTGGGAACCGGCGTGGGGTCGGAGGTCATCTGCCCGAAACGCCGCTCGAATGGCTGCGTGAGGAAATCCCCTAGGCAGACTCCGAACTCTGATGAAGAGTTGGAGCAGGATGGACTCCGCTCCACACGAGGGCGCTCAAGTCTCGCCGCCGGAACCGGTCCGACGCGTGATGGCGGTGCTGCGCGAACGTGGCCACGGCGCTTGGCTCGTGGGCGGCTGCGTGCGCGACAGCCTGCTCGGCCGCGAGGTGCACGATTGGGACCTGGCCACTTCCGCCAAGCCGAAGCAGGTTTCGCGCCTCTTCCCGCGAGTGATTCCGACGGGGATCGATCATGGCACGGTAACGGTGCTGCAGGATGACGAGCCTATCGAGGTGACGACCTTGCGCGGGGAGGGCGCGTACACGGACGGCCGACGGCCAGATGAAGTCTTCTTCGTCAGCGACATCGAGGAAGATCTCGCGCGGCGAGACTTCACGGTGAACGGCATGGCCGTCGATGGTCGGGGTGCCATGGTTGATCCCTTTGGCGGTCTTGAGGATTTGGCATCGCGAACGATCCGTGCCGTGGGTGATCCGCTCGAACGCTTCACGGAGGACGGCCTTCGCGTGCTGCGCGGCGCCCGTTTCGTCGCCACCCTCGAATGCGAGCTCGATGCGAAAACCGAAGCGGCGTTCGGTCCGACGTTGCCGATCTTTCGCAAGGTGAGCCCGGAGCGGGTGCGCGATGAATGGTTGAAGACGATGAAGGCGCAGCGTCCAAGCCGCGCCTTTGCGGTGATGAAGCGAACGGGACTGCTCGCCGCCTGCTGCGAGCCGCTCGACGGTCTCGACGACCAAGACTGGCGGGCGAGCCTGAGCGCCCTCGACCGCTGCGAGCTCAGCGGCGCCGAACGGCTCGGCGCGCTCTTTCATCGCGTCCCGGTGGCGGCCGTGGATGACTGGCTCAAGGCTTACCGGTTCAGCAACGCGGAGCGAAAGGTGCTCGTGGGGACCGTCACGGCGGCGGACGCGCCGCTGAACGGTTCGGACGAGGCCCTGCGCCGGTGGCTGGCGCCCGTACGGCCGATGCTCGACGCGGCTTTGGGCGTCGTTCGCGCTGTTCACGAGGACGACGGCGAGGCCTTTGGGCGGCGCGTGCGCGCCATGAACCCGAGCGCCCTTACGCTGAACGTTGGCGACCTCGAGGTGCGGGGCGAAGATGTGAAGGCCGCCGGCGCGCAGGGCAGGGCGATCGGCGAGGTGCTTCGCACCCTGCTCGACGAGGTGCTCACGGACCCGACGCGCGGATCACGCACGACGCTTCTTGCACGCATTCAGGAGCTGATGGAGGATCGGGCGTGAACCTGGATCAGCCTGGATACGTCGACCTTCACAGCCACTATGTGCCGGCGGTGGACGACGGGGTGCGCAGCGCCGAGGACGGCGCGGCCCTCTGCCGCGGTCTGAAAGCCATCGGCTTTTCCACCGTCGTCGCAACGCCACACATTCGCAGCGCAATGTTTCCCAACTCGCCGGCGGGCCTGCGCGCCGCCCATGCGGCCTTCGCCGAAGACGCCGCGGGCGACTCGACGATGCCCCAGCTTGGTCTCGGCGCCGAGCATTTCTACGACGAGCACCTCCTGGAACTCGTCGCCGACGCGAACGAGCTGACCTACACGGGCGGCAAGGCCGTGCTGATCGAGCTTCCCACCGATGCGATGCCCTACGGGGTGGCGGAGACGTGCTTTCGTCTGAAGCTGCGCGGCGTTGCGCCGGTGTTGGCGCATCCGGAGCGTTACCGTCCACTCTTTCGCAAGAGCGATCCCATCGACGGCCTTACGGACGCCGGCGCCCTGCCGCTCCTGGATTTGATGAGCCTCGTCGGGCGCTACGGCCGGCGGCCGAAGGCGGCGGCGGAGCGCATGCTGGACGAAGATGTCTACTACGCGGCGTGCAGCGATGCTCATCGCCCAGCCGACGTGGAGCTCGTGGCCAAGGCCATCGACGTGCTGAAGGGGCGAATGGGACCCGAGCGCGCCGAGGAACTACTCGCGGAGAACCCGCGCCATATTCTCCGCGGAAGCGCCGAATACTGAATGACCGACCACGGCGTCTATGCGGTCGAGGTGAACACTGGAAGGGCTCTTTTTTGCCGGCCGAGATCGTTCGCGAAGGCCGTGCGTCGCAGGCACCCATGAAGGACTCAAACCTCGCCTCCACTGCAACCCGGCTAGCACTGCTCACCTTGGGTGCTTACGCTGTCTTTTTTGCGAGCGCTCCGAAAGCCCACGCCTTTTGCGGTTTCTATGTGTCAGGCGCCACGGCGCCAAAGAACCGCGGTAGCCTCGTCATTCTTATGCGCGATGGAACGCGCACGGTGGTCTCGATGCAGAACGACTACCAAGGGCCCGCTGAGGAGTTTGCCATGGTGGTGCCCGTGCCCGAGGTGCTCGATGAAGAGCAGGTTCGAACGCTTCCGCGAGAGGTATTCGCTCGCGTCGACGAAATGGCCGCGCCCCGGCTCGTCGAGTACTGGGAGCAGGATCCTTGCTACGAGCCCGCCTACGAAGACTACGATTTGGTTCCGGAGGCCGCCCCGTCCGTCGATCTATCGGAAGAAGAGGAGGACGAGGACGACGATGAAGATTACGGCGTCACGGTCGAGGCGCAGTTCGCCGTCGGTGAATACGACATCGAAATCCTCGGCGCCTCCGACTCGGACGGCCTGCAGCGGTGGTTGAACGACCACGGCTACCGCATTCCTACCGGCGCCGCGCCGGTGCTGGCGCCCTACATCCAGCAGGGCATGCGTTTCTTCGTCGCCCGGGTCGACCCGGAACGCGTCACCTTCGCGGACGGTCGAGCGATTCTCAGCCCGCTGCGCTTCTACTACGACAGCGAGTCCTTTTCGCTGCCGATTCGCCTGGGGCGGCTCAGCGCCGACGGCCCCCAGGACATCGTCGTGCATATCCTCGCGCGGCAGCATCGCTACGAGGTCGCGAACTACGACAACTACGCGATCCCCACCAACCTGCGGGTGACGCCGGAGGTGCGCGCGGACTTCGGCGCCTTTTACGATCAGCTCTTTCAGCGCTGAGCGAAAACTCGGACCGCGCGGTGGTCACCGAATACGCGTGGAGCGCCGGCAGCTGCGACCCGTGTCCGGGACCGACGCTGGATGATGAAATCGTTGCCACGCTGGGTGCGGACGTCACGCCCAGCTATGAGCGCGCGATTCGCCGAGGCGCCGTGCCCGCGGGCTTTGCGGGCGAGTTTGTCCTCACCCGTCTTCACATGCGCTACGGCAACGACCTGGGCGAGGACCTGATCTTTCGCACGGCGCCACCGATCGAGGGCGGCCGGGGGACGCCGGACGGCGAAGGGCAAATGAGCCTTGGCGCGCACCAATACTCGATCAACAACTTCCAGGCGCGCTACGCCATCCTTCACCGCTGGGAGGGCGAGCTCACGTGTGAGAATCCCGTTCGCGGGCGCTGGGGTGGGCCGCCGAGCGGCGCCGGCGGCGGACTGATGGCGGCGGCGGGCCTCGCCTTCGCGCCGCCCGCGTCGAACGCCAGCCTCCAGTCGATGCTCGATGGACCGCAGCCGACGCTGGGCGGAGGCGATGGGACGCTGCCCTCGGGCGAGCAGACGCCCGTCGGTCCGCCGCCGCTCCCACCGGGTTCGGGCTGTGCGCGCTGCGCGCTGGGCTCGGGAGGCAGCACGACCCACTCCCCACTCCTTTGGCTCGCCTTCGCCGTGCTCGTCGGGCGTCGCCTCAGCCGGCGGTAGGAGGGCGCGTGAAGAAGCTGCCAACCACAAAGCGAGCGTTTTCGAGCGTTCGCACTGGCGCGGGTGCGCTCGTCGTGCTGGCCTCGGTGCTCCTCCCCACGTCCGCCGCCCGCGCCTTTTGCGGCTTCTACGTGTCCGGAGCGACGGCGCCGAAGAACCGCGGAAGCCTCGTCATCCTGATGCGCGACGGAACGCGCACGGTCGTGTCGATGCAGAACGACTACCAAGGGCCCGCGGAGGCGTTCGCGATGGTTGTACCCGTCCCCGAAGTGCTCAGCGAAGATCAGGTGCGCACGCTGCCGCGCGAGGTGTTCGAGCGGGTGGACACGATGGCCGCGCCGCGGCTCGTTGAGTACTGGGAGCAGGACCCTTGCTACGCCGACGCCCGTCGCGCGTACCAGGCGGACGAGGTGTATCGCTCGGCCGCCGGCGTGATCGTCACCGAACACGCGGCGGGCGTCGACGAGGACTACGGCGTCACCGTCGAGGCCCAGTTCGCCGTGGGCGAGTACGACATCGAAATCCTCGGCGCATCCGATTCTGACGGCCTCGAACGGTGGCTTCGCGATCACGACTACCGAGTTCCAAGCGGCGCCGCGGCGGTCCTGGCGCCCTATATCCAGCAGGGCATGCGCTTCTTTGTGGCGCGGGTCGATCCGGCACGGGCGGAGTTCGCGGACGGCCAAGCGATCTTGAGCCCGCTGCGCTTCCACTACGACAGCGAGTCCTTCTCCCTGCCGATCCGTCTCGGGCGGCTGAGCGCCGACGGGCCGCAAGATGTCGTGGTGCATATCCTGGCGCGTCAGAACCGCTACGAAGTGGCGAACTACGACAACTACGCGATTCCAACGAACCTGCGCGTCACGCCCGAGGTGCGGGCCAACTTCGGCGCCTTCTACGACCAGCTCTTTCAGCGGGTAAGCGAGCATTCGGACCGGGCGGTCATCACCGAATACGCCTGGAGCGCCGGCAGCTGCGATCCATGTCCGGGGCCGACGCTGGACGACGAACTCGTGGCAACCCTCGGCGCCGACGTCACGCCGAGCTACGCGCGCGCGATCCGGCGTGGGCGCGTGTACGCCGGCTTTGCAGCGGACTATGTGCTCACGCGTCTTCACATGCGCTACGGCAACGATCTGGGCGAAGACCTGGTCTTTCGCACGGCGCCGCCGATCGAAGGCGGCCGCGGCACGCCGGACGGCGAAGGGCAGATGAGCCCCGGTGCGCGGGCCTACGCCATCAACAACTTTCAAGCGCGCTACGCGATCCTTCACCGCTGGGAAGGCGACATCACGTGCGATGAGCCGGTTCGTGGCCGCTGGGGCGGACCGCCAAACGGGGGCAGCGGGCTCCTGGCCGCCGCGGGGCTGGCTTTCGCTGCGCCCTCATCGAACGCAAACCTGCAGTCGATGCTCGACGGTCCGCAGCCCGCGCTAGGCCAGGATCCACTTCCGACAGGTGAGCAAGCTCCAGCGGGCCCGCCGACCCTACCGCCGGGAGCGGGCTGCGCGCGATGCGGCGTCGGCGCCCAACCGACCGCTCCTCCCTTCGGATGGGCCTTCGCTACGCTGCTCGTCGGCTTTGCGGTTCGGCGGCGAAGGCGCTGAGCATCGCCCGTCGCGTCGGCGGCGAATCCGAGCTACGCTCGGCGGCGTGAGCGATCCCCGCGCGGTCATTGGCACCGATTCGGCCGCCATCGAGGCTTTTCTCGAGGAGGAAGGGCACCGTTTTTCGCGGATCGCGGATGGCTGTTGGCGCGGGCGCTTTCGAACGCCGGCTCGCATCTTTCCCTTCGTGATTCACGCGACGGAGACGGTTCTGCGCGCCGCCGTGGTGCCCTACATGGCGTCGCCCTCGGACGACACGCTCGCGGCGGAGCTCTACGACCGGCTCCTCCAGCTTAACCAAGTGCTCTTCATGGCGAAGTTTTCCATCGACGACGATCTCGATGTCGTGCTGTCCGTGACCCATCCCGTCGCCGATCTTCAGGCCAGTGAGCTTCGGGACGGCCTCGCGGCGCTCCTCTACTACGCCGACCACCATCACCAGGAGCTGCATCGAATCGTTGACGTGGTTCCCATCGAGGTGGAAACGCCGGCCGACTGAGCCGGCGGCATCCGCCTTTCCCGGTGGGACTTGCGGCCCCTCAAATGGCGTGTTACGCCGCATGCATCTTCGTGGTTTTCCTTGGAGGTGGGCTTTCGGGCCTGCCTTTTTTGTTACCCGCGTTGCAAACCCACCACCCCGATGCCCCGCCGTACGCCCCTAGAAACCCAAGTTTTCGACCTCGCCGAACCGATCTGC
This sequence comes from Myxococcota bacterium, assembly GCA_039201085.1. Classification (GTDB taxonomy): domain Bacteria; phylum Myxococcota_A; class Polyangia; order Polyangiales; family Houyiibacteriaceae; genus JBCCRV01. The sequence goes on from JBCCRV010000358.1 coordinate 6,299, forward strand.
GCCGCCCATGGCGTAGAGCTGGTCGACGTGCGATCGCTCTCCGGGCCCAAGGCGACAACCTTTCGCGTCACGATCGATCGCGAGCGGCCCGCGAGCGATCCGCGGCCCGGAAGCGCTATCACCGTGGGCGATTGCCAAGGCGTAAGCCGCGACCTTTCGACGTCGATGGACGTGCACGAGGATCGGTTTGGCAACATCGAGTACCGCCTCGAAGTGTCGAGTCCCGGTGTCGAGCGCCCGCTCGTTCGACCTGGAGACTTCGAGCGCTTCTGCGGTCGAGAAGCGAAGATCAAGACGTTCGGTCCCATCGACGGCCGCAAGACCTTCACGGGCGTGCTCTCGGCGTATCAGGACGACACGGTCCAGCTCGACATCAAGGGTGAAGCCATCGCCATTCCCTACGACGCCATCGCAAAGGCGCACCTCGTCTACCGCTTCTGAAGTGTCTATCGCTTCTGAAGTCCGTTCGCCCCTTTAGTATCCAAAACCGCAACGATTTCGGCGCTCTTTGAGCGCTTCTTTCCCCAACCCAGACCCTTTTCGTCTTCTTTTCAACGGGCCCGCGCCCACAGGTGTTCAAATGAGTCAAGCGCCGCTTCTCGCAGCCATTGAGCAAGTCAGTCAGGACAAAGGCATCGAGCCGAAGGTTCTCATCGAAGCCATCGAGCAGGCCATCCTTACGGCCGCCAAGCGTCAGTTCGGCGCGGAGCGCGAGCTTGAGGCGACGTTCAACGAAGAGACCGGCGCCGTCGACCTGCAGCTCTACATGAACGTGGTCGAGGACGTGGACGACGAGGATCGCGAGATCAGCCTCGAAGATGCACGCCGCTACGGCCTTGACGACCCAGAGGCGCCCCTTGCCGAGGGCGAGGAGCTCGGTTTTCAGGTCTTCTACCTCGCCGAGCACGCCGAGCAGGCCCGAAAGCAGGACCGTGAGTTCGGCGAGCTTCTTGGCATTCAGCAGGCGCGCGCCGGCTTCGGCCGGATCGCTGCGCAGACCGCCAAGCAGGTGATCATTCAGCGCGTTCGCGACGCCGAGCGGGAGCGCATCTTCAATGAGTTCAAGGACCGCCAGGGCGAAATCGTCAGCGGCATCGTGCGCCGCTTTGAGCGCGGCAGCAACATCATCGTGGAGCTCGAGAGGGACCGCCGGGGCGACCACGGCAGCCAGGTCGTCGAGGCGATTTTGCCGCCGCGGGAGCAGACGCCGCGCGAGTCCTACCGCCCGGGCG
>JBCCRV010000359.1:0-7486 GCA_039201085.1 Myxococcota bacterium
CATGCCTTCGCGCCCAGCCCATCCACGATTTTGCCGTCTCTTCGGCTCGAAATCCGCTGGGGATTCCTTCGCCTCATAGACGCAAACTCGCAGACGATCTGACCACGAATCCACGGGCGTTCATTTGAAGACAGGCCCTAGGCGGCCGGCGGCTTGGCGGGGAGGAAGACCGACACGGTGGCCCCTTCGTCGTCGTCTCCGAAGAGGAGCCGGCCTCCGTGAAGGGTGACGAGGCGATCGACGATGGCGAGGCCGAGCCCTGTTCCACTGCTCCGCGTCGTGAAGAAGGGGTCGACGGCGCGCGAGCGCACAAGCGAATCCATGCCCTCACCCGTGTCGGAAAAATGCACGGCGAGCGCCGGCGAAGGACCGACCTGGCCCAGCTCCGCGCGCACGCGTAGACCGCCACCGCTTGGCATTGCCTGCAGCGCGTTGGTGACAACCTGTTCGAAGGCCATGCGCAGCAGGCGAGGGTCCGCCTCGATGGTGTCGGGCGCGTCGCTCATGTTGACGCTGACGCTGTAGCTCGCGTCTGCCTCGACCGGCTCGAGCACCGTCTTAAGGAGCGTTCGCAGCGAGACGGCTTCAAACTGGGGGGCCACGGGTTTGGCGTACGCGAGAAGATCGCGCACGAGCCGATTCAGACGATCGTTGCCCTCGTCCAACTCGCTGAGCAGAAGCTCTCGAGTTTCCGGCTCGCCCTGCATGTTCGAGAGCGTCTCCACCGCATGGCGAATCGCGCCGAGCGGCGCGCGCACCTCCTGAGCAATCACGGCGGAAAGCTCACCGACAGTGGCAAGCTGCTCGCGGCGCACGAGACGCTTCTCCAAGCGGGTCAAACGCGCATTTTCGGACGCGAGCTCCTTGGTGCGCGCCCGAAGATCCGCGGACTGCTGGACGAAGCGGTGCAGAAGCACGTTTCCCAAAGCAAGAACCGCGAGGCTGATGCAGTGGTCCGAGAGCACTGCGAGGTCCGTGCGAAAGTAGCGCATGCAAAAGTCAAAGGTCCAACCGACACCGACGGTACCAAGGGCCAACGCGAAGGTTCGGCCCTCGACCCGGTTCGCCGCCCGTCGGTAGAGCGACACGGCCGACGCGAAGACGACAGCGAGTCCGACAAGCGAACTTAGAACGAGCGCAAGCGATGGCATCGTTCGGCGCAGTGGTCCGCCGGACCAGTGGTGCGTCGATAGGGTGACGGCGCCCGGGTCCACCATCGCGCCGGAAAGAACGGGCACGAGGGACAGGGCCAAGAACACTAAAATCGCCCGCCATACGCGCGGACTCTCGCGCCCGCCGATCGACGCCTCGGCGAAACGAAGGAAGACTAGGATCAGAATGCACCCAAGGGCGAACTGAAGGCGCAGGGGCACGTCGCCAGCGGCGGCGGTCGGCGCAAGGCTGAACCAACCGGCGGCGAGGCAGTACAGGCCCGTCACGACATGCAGGATCGCGAAGAGCCGTTCACCGGCGCCACCGGTGCGCCGGTAAAGAATATAGGGGAGCGGCGCCGAGAGAAAGTGCACGAAGGCACTGGCGAAGATGAGTCCGCTATTCAGACTCATCGTCGCTCTCCGGGGAGACGGAAAGAGGGAGCTCGAGGGTCACGGTGGTGCCCTCCCCTTTCACGCTGTCGATCGTGAGGCGCCCGCCGTGGCTTCGCACGATGCGGTCCACGATTGCCAACCCCAATCCGGTGCCGGCGGGTTTCGTGGTGAAGAACGGAGCGAGCGCCTTTTCCAGCGTCTCCGCGGCCATGCCTTCACCGTCGTCCTTCAGTGCGATCGCCACGCTCTCACCGTGCACTTCCGCGCGAATCGAGAGCGTGCCCGCACCCGGCGACTGCACCGCGTTTTCCACCACATTGAGCAGCGCGTGACGCAGCAGCTCGCCGTCCGCCGGTACGTAGAGCGACTCGGGCACCTCCATGGAAACCGATACGTCGTCAAGCTCGACGCGGCTGACGACGCGCCCCAGAAGCGACGCCAACTCCACCGGGCGGAGCGTGGGCGATACGGGGCGAGCGTACGCCAAGAGGTCGTGCATGAGTCGGTTTAGCCGATCGGTTTCTTCGCCCAGAATGCTGAGAAGCGTGCCCTCATCGTCCTCGCTGAGACTCGCGCGCCGCAACCCGGCCACCGCATTCTTGATGACCGCGAGAGGATTTCGAACTTCGTGCGCGATGACGGCGGACAGCTCGCCGACGGCGGCAAGCTGCTCGCGGCGAAGAAGCCGGCGCCGGGTCGTCCGCAGCTCCCGATGGGCAACCTTGATCGCTTCCGTGCGGTGTGAGAGGTGGTCCGCGGTGCTGACCACCCGCTGCATGAAGAGCACCGCCACAGCCGCCGCCATCGGAAGGGCGCCCAGCGGAACCAAGTAGTGGGAGCGTACGCAGCCGGTCATCAGCAACAGGTCGTGGCCCATGAGCGCAATCATCGGCAGCGTCGCCACGACCACCAGCCGGCGTTCGCGCGCCGTTCGCTCGAGCGAATCGCGGACGCCCGTGAGGCCGGTCACCAAACGAACAAGCGTGGCCGCAACAAAGGCGACAACGGCGATCGAAAAGACCGAACCGAGCATCGAGGTGGGCCAGCCGACGTGACCGGCGCCGTCGAAAATCACAAAGGCCGCGGGCCCCCGAACTTCGGCCAGGTAATGACCGGACGCGAGAATGGCGAGGGCCACCCCGACGCCCACGTACGCGCCTCGTCGAATCCACGCGGGCACAACGGCAAAGCGCGCACCAAACTCAACGAAAGCGACGGCGGTCAGTCCCAAACCGACGTGCGTGACCCTTTGCGTCAGTGCCAGTGTGGCCTCGCTCGAAGCCATGGTGGCCGCAGCGCCGGCAGACGCCGCCACGCAGAGTCCGGCGCAAATGCCCGCAAAGAAGAGGCGTTCGACGCTGTGACGCTGCCGCATCCAAAAGGCGAACGAATAGAACGCCTGGGACGCGTACATGGCCGCCGCGCAGATGTGCGCGACGGCCAGGCCGTCGAGCTCCGTATTCACTCGCGAACAAAGTAGATGGGGTTGGACACACCAAAGGGGAGCGAACCGTTCGCGTCGTAGGGCACGTCGCCAGCGGCGTGCACCACCACCCATGAGCCCGCGTCGGCAATCGGTACATCGACGCGGCCGTCGAAGCGCACGCCTTCACCGGTGGCGCTTGCGTCGAGCGTTTCGACCAGCTCGCCGTCCACGTAGACCTCAATGCGTTGCGAATCCACGTAGTCGGCCGCGACCAGCGTCACGTTGAGGGACGCCGAGTCGGACGCGGTGACGATGCGCGAACCCGGGCCTTCGCCTTCCGGTCCGGTCACGCGAAGGTCAAGGCCGCCGTAGATCGTCGAGCGTCCCTCGCGGAGCGAATCGCGGACGGCGTCGCCGGTGACTTCCGCAAGTGTCCCCACGCCGAGCTCCAGGCAGGTACGTGGGTAGCCAAGGGGCGCCGAAGCGGCCCGGTGGCTGTCGGACGATCCCACCGCGGCGATGGTGCGCCCCTGGCGAAGCAGGCCAAACCAATCGGCCACCGTCTCGTCGACGTTCGATTCGAAATTTGAGTCGTTGAACACCTCAACGACCTGAAAGCGCTCGTCCCAAAGATCCGGACGCTCGACGGTCCCAAGGGCGGGGTCAAATCCGGCAGCGTTGAAGTAGCCCTGAAGCGCGCCGCCGGTGCGCGGATGGTTGATGATCAGAACGGGCGACCCTGGCTGGTTGCGAATCGAATCGAAGAGCTCGGTGGGCAGCATGCCGGGCCAAAGGGGCGCGCCGCCGCCGCGCTGATCCGGATCGGGCACCAACGGAACACCGATGAAGTGGCCGTACTCAACGGTCGTCAGCTCGATGCCGCCGAAGCCCGTCACGAACTCGCCGAGTCCGAGCTCCTCGATGAGCGGCGCGTAGTCGGCGACAAACTCGTGCTCCGTCCGGGTGGCGATGGCCACGCCTTCGGCCACGATGGCGCGAAGCTTGTAGCCACCGCGATCGGGCGAATCGACCGAGCGGTGGCTGTGAATGTGAAAGTCGCCGCAGAACACCCCAGGACTGGGAAAGACTTCGGTGATCGAGGGGGTGATGGTTGTGTCCGCGTCGAGCGTAAGGACCTCCTCGAAGCGCGTGTATTGGGGGCCACGGCCCACGCGCACGCGGTACGTACCGGGGGCAAGCGTGATCTCGCCCGCCTCGACCAAGAACTCGAGGGCCGTCCGACCTGCACCGGGTGAGCTCTCACCAAAGTCCTCGTCAGCGCTCGGTGGATCACCGACCGTCGGAAACACCTCGACCTTGGCCGGCGTCGCGTTTCCATCGCCATCGTTCGCTTCGATGCGAAGGGTCGCCGTGTCCGAGACCGTAAGGTCGCCGTCGAGGCCAAACGGTCCCTCTAGGCCGACGCCGTCACGCCACACAAAGGCCTGCGATGCCCGCGGATCGACTTGCTCGTCGAAGGACCCGTCGTCGCCCGTCACAAAGCGCGTGATGTGTTCGCCGTCTTCGGCGACCAAATGCACCCGGGCACCGGGCTGGGGAGTGCCCGAGGTGCCGACCACCCGACCGGCGAAGTCGAGCGGTGCGGCCATCTCCGTCGCCGCACGCTGAAGCGCCGGCAGGCCCAATCCATCGGTCATCACGAGGCGCCCGAGGACAAATTCGTTCTCGCCGCACTCGACCTCCACGCCGCCGGTGGAGAAAAGATCGGCACCGCTGACGGAAAGCACCTGCGAAAGCGTGCCGCCTTCCGGGGGGAGCCACGCGTAGCCGGTGGTGCCGTCTTCCGAGTAGGCGACGTACTCGAGTTCGCCGCTCGCTTCGGCAAATCCGGCGCTCGGCCGCCAGGGCGTGGTTCGGTTCGCTTGAAAGAACACCTGGAGACCGCCGAGGGACACGCGCTCTGGATTCGTTGGGCGCACGCGTAGGGTCACTTCGATCGCGTCCGAGTCGGGTGCAAGGCTGAAATCAAGCGCCGCTTGCGAACCCTCGAGGTCCGAGCTGTCCAAAATCGTGACGGTGCTGCCAAGGGCCGTGAGGGGTGTGAAAGGACCGGCCACGCGAATCACGGCGGGCCCATCGGAACCGTCTGAGATGACGGACACGCTCTGCGTGTCCACCAGGAAGCGTCCGAAGGAGAGCAGAACGATGCCAAAGTCGGCGGGGTCGACGAGGCCGTCGTCTTGAACGCGCGCAAAGCCCGCGATGCGACCGCCGAAGGGGTCGTACGTCTGGCCGGGATCGTTCGCTTCGGTGATCAGCATCGCCGCCCGTCCGTTTGTCAGCGCGAAGTCCCCCGGGCCGTACGCCGCAAGACCAAAGCGATCGGGCGGCAGCGCTTCAGCGCCGACCAAACCGGCGCTCAGGCCGCTGAAGTCGACGGCGTTGGGGGCGGCGCCCACTTCGTAGGCTTCCGGCTCCGGACAGCCGACGGGTCCCACGTCGGGCGGTTCATCCACCGAAACGTCCGCCATGTCGACGCCGGCTTCGCCTGCATCCGGGGCCGTCGAGTTATCGCCGCAATCGCACGCGGCGACGAGGAGCCAAACAAGACAGCTGCGAAGGATCATCCCTCGTACGCTAGCAGGTTGGGAGAAAAAGCCTAAGGTGCACCGCGAAGGCGTTGGCAGCCTGAGCGTCCGAACCGAGATCGCTCAGAGCGCAGCCTATTGGGCGGCGGCGATTTGCCCTTCGACGACATCCAGAAGCTGGGACACGGTCTCGATGCCGACAAGCTTGTCGTCCGGGATCTGAATGAGCAGTTCGCGCTCCATCTCGCCGATGACTTCCAGCATACCGAGCGAATCCAGCCCGGTGTCCGCGATGACGGTTTGCTCCGTGAGTCCGCTGAACTCCTTTTCAGCAACCTCCGAAGCGGTCTTCGTGAACATCTCGATGAGCTCTGCGCGATCCATGTGTTCTGCTCTCCTGCGGCGTGCGCATAACTCAGTTACGGGAACGCGTCCACCCGCCTCGAAACCGGCGGAAACAAAGCGTACGCCGAAGAAAACTCCCATTTGACCCCGAGTGCCACCTGTTCCCGTCACGGAAGATGATCGGGACATATGCTCCGGGCTATGATCGTGCGCTGAGCCAACCCGATGGGCCTTGACCCGATACCAGCAAAGCCCGGCATGCGGGCCCGACGAGCACCACGGGTGGGTCGGTGCGTGCCCCTCGCTTCGGTCATCGCCGCCGTGCTCGCCCTTGTGTATGCCGGGGCCGTCGCCGGCGACGATGGGCCGACTCCCCAAGAACAGGCGGACGAAGCGTCCGTGCCGCTCGCGTCCGCACCCGGGGTCGGGCCGGTGCTGACGGATGAACCTTCCGAGAGCGTGTCCGTCGGCGCAACGAACCGCGGCCGGGTTCTGAATGCCGTGCAGCTCACGCCGAGCGAAGCCCTCTTTCGTCGAAGCGAGCGCAACGCCTACGGAACCGCCGAGCTTGTGTCGCTCATCGAATGGGCCGCGGCGGAAGTCGCCGCGGCCCACCCCGGGGGCCGACTCGTCGTGGGCGATCTCTCGGCACGCCGCGGCGGCCGCCTTCGGCCCCACCGAAGTCACCGGGCGGGCCGGGACGCGGACCTCGGCTTCTACATGGTCGATGAGACCGGACAGCCGGCGGGCAACGAGCGCTTCATTCGCCTGGGCCGCGACGGGACCGGCACGGAGCGGCGCTCGGGCCGCACGCTTGCCTTTGACGACGCCCGAAACTGGGCGCTCGTCGCGGCGCTGATGGCGCAGGATCGCGTGCCCGTTCAGTACATGATGATCATCTCGCCGCTAAAGGCGCGCCTGCTTGCCGAGGGCGAGCGTCAGGGCGCACCGGAGTGGCTCCTGACACGCGTTCGGGAGGCCGTTGGGCCGCGAAGTTCGGGCCGCCGCCGAAGCAGCTATGGAACCCACAACTCGCATTTTCATATTCGTGTCTACTGCGACCGACACGACCTTCATCGCTGCCGAGACTCACCGCCCTTCTGGTCGTGGGTGACCCGCCATCCTCGGCCGCGCTCGGCGCAACGCCGCCGCTCGACGATGAGAAGTTCGATGCGGCGTGCGTCCATGCGCCGGAGTTCGATGCGGCGACGAAACTCGATGCGCAGCTCGATGCGGCGACGAAACTCGATGCGCACTTCGATGCGGCGGCGAAACTCGATGCGGCGGCGAAACTCGATGCGCACTTCGATGCGGCGACGAAACACCATGCGCAGCGCGATGGGTCGCTCCATGGGGCGGAGCTCCATGCGTGGCTCGATGCGCCGGGCTCCGATGGGCCGGCGAGTTGATTAAGACTCCAGGCCCCGTCAGCGTGGCGCCATGACCCGGAAGCCGACGACCTATTGGGACTACATTCGCACCGAAACGCTGCTCAACCTGCAGGGCGGCCTCGATTCGTCGGACGCGTCGCTTACAAACGACGAGGTTCTCTTCATCACGGTGCACCAAATCGACGAGCTCTGGTTCAAGCTCATCGTGCGCGAGCTCGTAGCCGTGCG
>JBCCRV010000360.1:0-7485 GCA_039201085.1 Myxococcota bacterium
CCCGCATCGAGTCCTTTCGCGGCGATTCGAAGCTGAGCACCTGGCTCTATCGGGTGGCCACGAACCACTGCAAAAACCGCATCAAATATTTGGGGCGCCGAGCCCGCGGAAAGAAGAAAGAGCTCGACGAAATCGCGGACGCCAGCGCCATCGAAAGCGCCACGATGAGCACGAGCGCCCAGCTGCCTCGCCCCGACGAGGCGCTGGCGGGCCGGCAGATCGAGAGCTTCGTTCAGCAGGCGCTCGTGGCCCTGAGCAACGAGCAGCGCGAACTCGTCGTACTGCGCGACATCGAAAACATGACCTACGAAGAGCTGCAAACGGTGACGGGGCTCGCGGCGGGCACGGTCAAGAGCCGCCTTCACCGCGCGCGCCTGGCGCTCGCCCAAAAGGTGCGCGAGCTTCAGAATGAGGCGAAGCCATGAGCGAGCAGACCAAGGACGAGGCGATCGAAGAGCCGCGCAGCGCGCGCGACCTCTTCAGCGACGCCTACGACGAAGAGCTCAGCGCCGAAGAGCAAGCCGAGTTCGAAGCGGCCCTCGCAGACGCGCCAGACCTCGCCGAAGAGTTCGCCGAGTTCGCCGCCGTGCTCGACGGCGCCCGCGCGATGCACACCGGTGGCGGCGCGCCACCGGACATGCTCAAGGGCATTCAGCGACGCATTCGCGAACGCACGAACGGCCGCTTCTTTCGCGACCGCTACGAAAAGAAGAAGCCCCGCGGCGTCGGCTGGAGCGCCCTGCTCGTCGTCGCGATTCTGATCATGCTCGCCATCGCCGCCTACATGGGCTTGAGCTATCTCCAGGCCGCCGAAGGCGCGCGCTAAGCGCGCGCCTTCTCCTTGCCCCATGCCCGTGCCCCGTTTCGAAAACCGACCCCGTTGAAAACCGACCCAACAGCACCCGCGGCCGTCCGGCCGCACATGCTCTTCGGTCTCGCCTCGCTACGGGCGGAGTTCCAGGCGCACGTCGATCGTGCCGCCGCCACCCATAAGCGGCGCGTCATCCCATTCCAAGGTTAGACCGCCGGTCAGGCTCGTGATGTAGTCGCGGCAGTCCGGGCCGATGCCATTGACCATCACGCCCACGTCGGCGCGGCTCAGGACCGTACCGAATGGACGTGCTCCCGTAAGCTCGCACGCGCCGGGGTCGGGTGTCGCGCGGTTCGGCTGGGTGTCGAGGATGTTGGGCAGCGTGCTGATGTTCGGCGTGAAACTCGGCACACCTCGAAGCAGAAGCAGCGTCGCACTACCCGCGCTTGTGGGAACGCCCGCTCCGAAGTTGGCGCGTATGGTGACCGCATCGGGCATCGTCTCGCTCATGCATGCCCCATCCGTGCAGGTGGCGCTTCCGCAGTCCTCCCGCTGCGACACGGGGGACCCGCTCACGAGCTCGCAGGTCACGGCCACGTTGCCTTCGCAGCGGGGCGAGTGACAAGTTCCGCCCCCGCCCATGCATTGACCGGCCTCGCAGCGTTGGCCGGCGTCGCAAGCGCTAACGGTCACGGCCGGCTCACCGCCTTCGACGCGGCAAAAGACGACCGAGTTCCCCTCGCAGCGCGGCGGCGCGTCGGGGTCGCACGTGGCTGGGGTACCTTCACGCGCTCCGCAGTCGAGGCAGTCCGTGCCGAAGGCGCACGAAGACGTCAGCGAACCTTCGCCGCCGTCGTCGCACTCGCCGTCGTTCGAAAACCGGCACTCTTCGGAGCAGAGCATCTCCGGCTCCGCGTCGTCGGGCACGCAGCCCGTCGCCGTGCAGCGTTCGCCGGGCGCACAGTCGAGGGACGACGTGCATCCCGGTTCGGGACCCGCCTCGCTTCGCGGACCGCAGTCGAGGCAGTCCGTGCCAAGCGCGCACTCGGACGTCAGCGAACCCTCGCCGCCGTCGTCGCATTCGCCATCGTTCGAAAAGCGGCATTCTTCCGAGCAGAGAACGTCGCCCGTACCGGGGTTCAAGTCCGGCGAACCGAGGTCGGAGCTAAGGCCGCGATCGAGCATTGGGCCCGCATCAGGGGTTGCGCCTCCATCGTCGCCGCAGGCGATGACGACGAGTGGAAACAGGAGCAACGCCGCGAAGCGACGTGGGTGCGTGAGGGGCGATGTAGGTTCCATGGGCCAAGCATGCGGACGCTCAGCCGGGGGCGCAGTCACACAGATTGCGCATATTCGATCACTCCGCGCAGCGCGCGTCGTTTGCGAGCGCCCACGAAGCGCACGACAAGAACGTCTGCGCACTTCGTGGGCCAAGCCCGACGCGTCGCCGTTTGCGGGAGGCCGGCGGGTGAACACGGCGCACGAACGCCGGGAAAGCCCAACGGCCCTGGCGCGCAGCACCTATTCGATCGGCGGCGCTGTACAGCCGCTATCCGTAAAGATCGGTTGGGGAATCACGATGTTCGTGGCCGTGATCACTTCTTCGATCTCGCACGAACGACCGCCGCGAATGCTGTACTGACGCGACACGCGAATGCGCGGTTCGCAGCCGAGGGCGCTGTACGATTCGGTGGCTTCGCTTTCGTTCAGAAAAGCACCGTCGGGCCGGGCCGTCGTTCCGTCGAGGTTGATATGACGGTAGTTGAGCGTCACGAAGTTGATGTCCGTCCAGTCCAATCCGCTTGCGTCGAAGGTGTAGGAAACGCGATCGAAGAAAGAACAGCGACACGTGAAGGTTTCCACTTCGCACGTGGCGCCGGAGGCACAGTCGCGGCACTCGCGGCCGTCGGGGCATGGCGAGCCGCAGCGGCCGCCGCAGCCGTCGGAGCCGCAGGTTTGGCCCTCCTCGCACGAGGGCACGCACTTCGCCTCGCACTGTCCGCTCGCGCCGTTGCACGTCGCTGGCGCCGTGCATGAACCACAGGTACCGCCGCAGCCGTCGGAGCCGCAGCTGCGCCCATCGCAGTCGGGCGTGCAGCTCGCCGTGCAAGCGCCGCCTTCACAGCGCTCACCCAGCGAACAGCTGCCGCACGAACCGCCGCAGCCGTTCTCGCCGCACACGGCGTCGCCGCAGCTCGGAACGCATGCATCGCAATCCGGGTCGTCGACGCATAGCGGATCGGGACACACGCCGTCGGGTCGGTCGTCGCAGACGCACTGAATGCCCGCCGACGCGTCACACAGCGTTCCAACGGGGCACTCCGCGGGCAGCGCCACGCTGTCTTCGCAGATCACCGCTTCGCGTGAACCAAGGCACAAACCTTCGCCCTCGCCGAGGGGACCGCATCCGCACCAGGAGACGGGCGCGTCCGTTTCCGCGTCGATGAAGTCCGCACAGCCGGACCCAAAGGCGTTGCAGTCGAGCGAGACTTCGCCGTCGCACGTGACCGCGACGCCGCCCTCGCAGCGGGCCACGACGCATTCGCTAACCTCACATTCGGGGTCGCAGTCGCAGCCGGCGGTGCACTCGAAATCCGTGTCGCAGGTGCAGCCGCAGTCGACGGGGCAATCCGAGCCTTCGCTCATGTCGCAAAAGCCATCGCCGCAGCTCGCTTCACGCATATCGGGCTGGGCCTCGTCCGCTCGGCCCATATCCAGGGTGCCCATCTCACGGGGACCGGCGTCGACGGCGCCACCGTCGTCATCGCCGCACGCCATCCCGCAAAGGGCGACTAGGGCGACGCACAAGCGCAAGGGCGTTACGGACAGACGGGAGTCGAATCGATTCATCACTCACTCACTTTCGAAGTTAGAAGTCGCGCCTACCGGCACGGACGGGCGACGGTTTGTGCGCGCCCGCCACCGCCCTCTTGTCGAGGCGCGCCGTTTCTGGTCAGCGACGCGAAAAAAAAGTGCCGCGTCTATTTGCCGGCGTGGCGTGACCAAGAATGCGAGCGCCGCACAAGGCAAATGCGTGGCCCAGCCGCCCCGCGACGCCAGCGACGCGCCCGACGCGCTCTTCGCGCGCATCTACGACGCCGAGCGGTCGTACGTGCGCCGCACGCTGCGCCGACTGGGCGTGCCCGAGTTCGCCCTCGACGACGAAACGCAGACGGTGTTTCTGCATGTCTTTCGACGCTTTGACGCCTTCGACCGCGCCCGTCCGATTCGGCCTTGGCTTTATGCATTCTGTCGGCGGACCGCTTCCAATCATGCGCGGCTGGCCCATTCGCGTATCGGCTTCGTTCCGCTCCACGAGGCGAGCGATCCCACCACCGAGCCGGTGGAGTCGTGGCGCGCCCATCGCCTGCGAGCAGCGTTGGCGTCGCTCCCAAGGGACGCGCGCAACGAGCTTGGTATGTACGTGCTCGAAGGTCTCAGCGCGCCGGAACTCGCGGCCTTGAGCGATGAGGCTCCCGAACGCGTTCATGCGCGTCTGCGAACCACCCGGCGCCAGCTTCGGCGCACGCTCGCCCCCTTGAAGCGCTCGAGCACGGAGGAATGAGGCGCCGCCTTGAGCTCATCGTTCACCTGGGCTTCGGGCCGTGCTACGACACGCCCCATGGCTGGCACGCGAAAGCGGCGGGGGTGGCTTTGCGCATCGCTTGCGCTGGCTGCGCTGCTTTTGTCTGCGTCATACGGGCGCGCCCAGTCGGATCGAGCACAGCCCGGTCGTCTTGTGTTTTCCGCCGCCGACGGGTGCGGCGACGAAACGTTGTTTCGCGACTTGGTCGCCGCACGCCTTGGCGACGATCCCTTTCGCGCCGACTCCGGCGGCATCGTGCGCGTGACGATCGCACCGCGGGAGGGCGGCTTCGAAGGCACGATGGTGATCGTGCCGGAAACGGGCGACGTGGCCGAACGGCGCTTCGCCCCCGCACCGTGCAACGAGCTGATGCAGGACATGGCCGTGGCCACAGCCGTGCTCTTCGACACGCCGCCCGAGCGAATCGAGCCCGAGCCACAGCTCGAACTGGAACCGCCGCCGGAGCAGATCGAACCGCAGACCGAACCGGAACCGCAGCCCGAACCGGAACCGCAGACCGAGCCGGTATCGACGGCCATCGTGGCCGAAGGTCATGTCGACCTGGGTGCGGGCATCGAGTCGAACGGCGATCCGCTCCTGCGCCTTCGGGCGATGGCGGGACTTCGCGTCGGTTCGCTTCGAACGAGGCTGCGCCTCGTGACGGACCTTCCCTTGCGTTCGCAAACCACGTCGGCCTTTCCCAACACCGACATTCGCGTGCTTCGAATTCTTGCCGGTGTCGACGGCTGCTTCGCACGGGCGCGCTGGAACGCCTGCGCCGGCGTGTCCATTGGCGGGCTGCGCGCCGAACCGGACGGAGCCGAGGCCCAGACGGCGCTCAGCGCCTTTGCCGACGTCGAACTCGGCATGGACCTCGTTCAGGCGCGCGCGGACTTTCACCTAGCGCTTGTCGCGTCCTTTGCGCTCGCCGGGGTGGACGCCGAGCTCAACGGCGAGCGCCTTTGGTCCAGCGGCGCAGTCGTCGTATCGCTTCAGCTAGGCGCGCGTTTTCACGGCGCCGTGCGATGACGCTCCATTTTGATGCGGTCTACAAAGAGCATGCCGCCTATGTGGTGCGAAGCCTCCGGCGCCTTGGCGTGCCCGAACGCGACGTACTCGACGAAGCGCAGAACGTCTTTGTGGCGGTGCACCGGAAGCTTCGCGACTTCGATCCCGATCGGCCCCTTCGACCTTGGATCTTTGGCTTCTGCCATCGCGTGGCCGCGAACTACCGCCGACTCGCGCGCAACCGTCACGAGTCGATGGCGCCCGGCCCCACGGAAGCAAAGAGCTCGGGCGACGCTGTGCAGCGGTCCGAGGCCCGTGGCATTGTGCTGCTCGGGCTGCAGGCGCTCGACGATCGCGGCCGGGCAATCTTCTGCATGTATGAACTCGACGGATTTACCGCACCGGAAATTGCGCGGGTGCTCGAGATCGAAGTCGAGGACGTCTACGTGAGCGTCAAGACCGCGCGCCGGCGCTTTCGACGCGCCCTCGCGGAACGGGGGCTGCCGTGAGGGAGCCGATGGCACCGAAGCTCGAGCAGCTGCTCGATGCGGAGCGCGTCGTCGACGAGCTGCCCGCCGCGACCTTCGCGGCGCTTCGTCAGCGCATCGACGCGGCCATCGGACCGGGGCCGGGCGACGGCGGCCCGGGCGAGGGCGGTTCGGGCGGCGACTCGGGCGGCGATTCGGGCGGCGCGCCGACGGACGGCGGATCCGCGCCCGGGCCCGGCGCGGGGGCGAGCGAAGCAGCGGGCGCCGTAAGCGCCGGTGCGGGCCTCGCCAAGCTCGGGCTCGTCGCCCTGCTTAGCGGCGCCACGGGCGTGGCCATCGGCGTGCAGTGGGAACGCTCCGCCGCCCCGTCTGCGCCCGTGGCCGACGTCGAGCCGGCGGATACGGTCAACGCCGAGCCCGTCGTTGAACCCGCCGAGGCAGAAACGCCAGAAGAAACGGAAGCGCCGGAAGAAACGGCGGACTCAGAAGCAGCGGAGGCCGAAGCGGCGAACACCGAGCCGGCGCGCGAGCGACCGACACGCACGCGTCGCCAGGGCGAGCGCCCGGCATCGATGGACACGCCTTCCGAGGGGCGCGACGCCGCGCGGGAGGAACTTCGTGCCGAGCGCCTGCTGATCGATCGGGCCCGCGCCGCCCTGGGCCGCAGCGCGCCCCGGGACGCGCTGCGTGCGCTCCTTCGGCACGAATCGAGCTACCGCGATGGAGCCCTCAGCGAAGAGCGGGAAGCCCTACGGATCCGCGCGCTCGTGCAGCTGGGCGACGACGCGCGCGCCCGCCGCGCCTTGGAACGCTTTCGAACCCGCTTTCCGCGAAGCCCGCTCACCGCCGGTTTGGAGGCCATGCTGCCGTGACGCGCATCACCTTCGGCCTGGTTTTCATCGTCGGCGCCTGCAGTACGACACTCTCCTTTGAGGTGGACGGCGGCCTGGAAGAGCAAGGCGTCGCTACGGACCTGGCAGTCGACGCGGACGACAGCAACGTCGATGTGGGCAGCACGGACGACGCTGCGTCGAACGACGCCGCGCCGAACGACGCCGCAGTGCGCGACAGCGCGACGCTTGAGATGGCCGTCGAGGCCGGCGACGGCGACATCGAAGCCGGCGCAAACCCCAACGTCGCCGCCTGCCAGTCCGCGTGCCTCGACCAAGTCACCCGCTGCAGCGGCCTCGACGGCGCCCTCTGCCAATCGCTTTGCACCGAGGCTACCGACGGCCGCCTGCTGAGCTTTATCGAATGCGCCGACGACTTCTTCCGCCGAAACGGATGCATCGCGCCGGGCGAGACTTCGTGCTTTGCCGGGCTCACTAGTGGCGGCGCCCAAGAGCGCGCGTGCCGGCAGGCATGCCTCAACGACTACATCTTTTGCGCAGACCCGACGGCTTGCGAACAAGCCTGTGGGGGCCGACTCCCGGACGACAACGACGCCTTCACGTCCTGCGCGCGATTTGATCCCGAGTGCAAAGCCAACTGCCTGCGGCTCTAGACCCAATGCCATTCGCTTAGGGGTTAGAGGACCTGGGAGCGGGCGAAGGACGCCGAACGCTCAACGCCGGACGCACAACGCACGCAGC
>JBCCRV010000361.1:0-7474 GCA_039201085.1 Myxococcota bacterium
GAGGCCGAAGGGCAGCGCTGCCGTCGCCTCGGAGGGGGCGGGGCAAGGCGCGAACGCGGGGCTGCCCATGGCGGTGGAGTGCCCCGAAACCTTGGGGACCGGTCCCAGTGAACCTAAAGATCTCGAGCGCACGTCCACCGGAAGTGCGGTACAGACGAACCATGCTTGCCTTTCATCGAAGCGCCCTCGCCCTGCTCATTCGAGGCCACCGATGAGCGCGCCCGCCCCCGTCGTACCGGGTCCCGGAAGCGATACGGAACAGGTGGAAGCGCTTGCCAGCGCCCGGCGCCGGATCGAATCGGAGCTGGCGAAGCGAATCGTGGGCCAGCGAGACGTGATTGAGCTCCTGCTGGTCGCCCTGTTCGCGCGTGGTCATGGCCTTTTTGTGGGCGTTCCCGGCTTGGCCAAGACGCTTTTGGTGCAGACCCTCGGACAGGTACTCGACCTTCATACGGCGCGCATTCAGTTCACGCCTGACCTCATGCCCGCGGACATCACAGGCACGGACATCCTCGAAGAGGACCCGGCCACCGGGAGGCGCAGCTTTCGCTTCATGAAGGGCCCCATCTTTACCCAGCTGCTGCTCGCGGACGAGATCAATCGCACGCCGCCAAAGACGCAAGCGGCGTTGCTCCAGGCCATGGCCGAGGGCCACGTCACAGCGGGTGGCCGGACCTATCCGCTCGACACGCCTTACCTCGTCTTTGCAACGCAGAATCCGATCGAGCAGGAAGGCACGTACCCGCTGCCGGAAGCGCAGCTGGACCGCTTCCTCGTTCAAATCGACGTGTCCTATCCAACGGACGAAGAAGAACTCGAAATCGTTCGCCAAACGACGTCCACCCTTGGCGAAGCGCCGGATGCCGTGCTTTCGGCGGCGGATGTGCTCATGTTTCAGGAGCTGATCCCGCGCGTACCCGTGGCCGACCACGTGCTTCGCTACGCCGTGGGACTCGTTCGAAAGACCCGCCCCTCCGACGATGGCTTCGAAGAGGCACGCGCGTACCTTTCGTACGGTGCTGGACCGCGCGCGAGTCAGGCGCTGATCTTGGCCGCGAAAACCCTGGCCGCTCTCGAGGGCCGCTTCGCCGCCGAACTCGAAGACGTGCAGCGGCTCGCCATCCCGATCCTGCGTCATCGTTTGGTGCTGAACTTTCGCGCGCGCGCCGAGGGCGTGGACACGGCCGCCGTCATCGACGCCCTTCTTGAAACATGAACACACGGGCGCGGGCGAGATGAGCGCCACCCTCGACGGCTCCGTCGCATCGCGCGTCAAAGCGCTCGAGTTTCGCGCCGAGCGGGCCGTTCGAAGTCTGCGCGCTGGCATGCACCGCAGCCGCGACCAAGGAAGCAGCACGGTGTTTTCCGAACACCGACCGTACCGGCCGGGCGACGACCTGCGCCGACTCGACTGGCGCGCCTACGCGCGATCGGGCAAACCAGTCGTTCGCCGCTTCGAGCAGGAAGCCCAGCTTCGCGCGACGCTCGTCCTCGACGATTCCGCGTCGATGAACTGGCCTGCGCCGGACACTGCGGATCATAAGGGCGACGCCGCCGTGACTCTGCTTGCGGCCGCTGCACTGCTCCTTCTCGAGCAGGGCGATGCGGTGCGTCTGCTTCGGTTGAGCGACCGCGAACCTGCCCCTTACAGCTCGGGCCGCTCGGCGCTTCCGGCGATCCTACGCCGCTTGAGCGAGCCCTTTCAGGCCATGGGTGAAGCGCCCGCGATGCCCCTTGGTGCGCAGCTCCAGCGAACTTCGGACGGCAGCGCCCTCATCGTGGCGAGCGATTTTCTTGACGTGCTCGACGCACCCATCCCGTGGCGAACGCTGGTCACCCGGGCGCCGCGCGTCGTGGCCTTTCAGGTGCTGCACAAGGGCGAGCTTGAACCGGACGCGCGCGAGGCACGCTTTGTCGCTTGTGAAGACGACGCCTTCATCGAAGCGGACTTCGAGCGCGTTCGCGAAGGCTATACGAGCGCGCTGCAGGCGTTCTGCAACACGCTTCGGTCGGACGCTCAGCTGGCCGGCGCCAGCCTTCGCCTAGCGCGAAGCGATGAGGACCCCGTGCTCGTGCTGGCCTCGGCCTTCGGCAGCGGGGTCGCGATGCGAACGGAGCGACACTAGTGGGCTTTGCGACGCCCCTCGCCCTGCTCTTGGGGCTGCTGATCGCTGGGCCGATCATCGCCCACCTGCGACGCCAACGGAGGCTTCCGGTTCATCCCCTTCCAACGCTCCGGCTGCTCGAAAAGGCCCTCGCCGAGCAGCGACGCCGCTTTGTCGTGCGGGACCGTGCGCTGCTCGTCCTGCGCATCTTGGCCGTACTCGCCGTGGCCCTCGCCGTAGCCGGTCCCTTCTTCTGGACCGATGCCGCCTTTGGCGATGGACGCGCCACCAGCCTCACGGTGGTGCTTGACGACTCGGCATCGATGGAGACGGTGTTCGAAGACGCGCAGGATCGCGCCATTGCGACGCTCGACGCCCTTGACACGGATTCGAGGATCACCGTCGTCGCCGCCGGCGCGCCCGCCCGCGTGCTCGGTTCGGAGCTCAGCGTCGCAGCCGCGCGATCCCTCATTCGCGAGCAGCGCGTCAGCGACCGGAGCACCGACCTGGTGGGCGCCGCCCGCGCCGCTCGCGGAAGTGCGTCGATGATTCCGCGGCTACTGGTGCTCAGCGATTTTCCCGCCGGGCAGGAGACCGAGTGGCCGCGCATCGAGTCTGCCTTCGAAGTGCTGCGGGAAAGCGGCCCAAACCGCGCGCTCCTCGAAGCCGAATCGATCCCTGATCCGACCCGCGGCGGCGCACTCAGCCTTCGCGTGCGCGCATTTGGTCCGCCAGGCACGGCGGAAGTTCGCGCCTTTGATGAAGAAGGCGAACTGCTTGCCCGTGCCGATCTCACCTTCGACGACGTGCGCCAAGGCACGCTGACGCTAGCCCTCCCGGCCGCGAGCGGGCCGCTGCGGGTCGAGCTCGAAGCCGCCGAAGGCGAAGGCCGACTGCGCGACAACACGCGATGGCTCGCCGCCGCATCGAGTGGTCAGCAGGTGCTGATCGTCGAGGGCCTTCCAGCCACGCAAAGCTCACGCTACCTGCAGCGCGCCCTACGGCTCGTGCCCAACGTGGGCGGCCAGGCGATCGCACCGCGCGTCGTTGACGAAACGCGCGTCGCTCGCATCGATACGGCGGGCTTCGACGTCGTCTTCCATTCAAGTACGCGCAACGCCGCCGTGCGAAGCCGCGCCCTACTCACGTGCGGCGCCCAAACGCGGCGGGGCGCCGGTGAAGGCGCCTTTGGTGCACGTCTGGGCGCCAGCGAAACCGGCACGTTCACGCTGAGCGAAAGCTGGCCGGGACTCGAGGGCGTTCAAGCGCGTCGGCGATGCCGGCTCTCGGACGTAGAAGGCGAAGTGGCGATGCGCTGGAGCGACGGCATGCCGGCGCTGGTCGTCGGCGCCGAAGGCGCGCTCCTTGGAACGTCCTTCGACGACGTCGATTCCAATCTGCCCTACCAGCCGGGCTTTCTACCAATGGTGCATCGCCTTCTGACGACCCTGCGGGCGCCGACGGCTCCGGGCGGACGCTTCCAGGTGGGCGAACGGGTGACCCTCCCCGCGAGCACGAGCATCGACGCGCCGAGCGGCGAACGCATCGTCGTCACCGGACCACGCACCTTCGCCGAAGCCGGACGCTACGAAGTACTCGGAAGCGAGCCGCGCGCCTTTGTGATCGTTGCGGACAGCAGCGAGAGCACGGACCGCTTTGGTGAAGTTCCCGAGCAAACACGGCAAGACGCCCGCTCCGGCCGTTCCCGCCGCCCGGTCGAAGGCTGGTTCTTCCTGACCCTTGGACTCCTACTGCTAGCCGAAGGTGTACTTCGCGAACGGAGCCCCGCCCGGTCCGGCGCTGCCGGATAGCCCTAGACCGGCGTCTGGCACCGAAGGGCGCCCGCACTACCAGGCCGCGAAGGTTTGGGCGGACCTACTCCTGGCGGCGAAGCGGGAACGGACTTATGCGGCGCCCAGGGCCCTGCATGGCGCGCCGAAACATGCTGTAGCGCGCGCCGGGGTGCCACATCAGGAACCCGTCGGCGCCGCCCCGTCGGGCGCCTTGAATCTGACGGGCGACAAATCGTGGAGTGAAGCCCTCGGGACCAGCACCGCGGGCGAAGGCCTGCAGGTAGGGGCGAATCACCGGTCCGTCGCCTAGGCGCTCGCGCAGGCGGGCTACGCCGCTCTCCACGAGAAAGCGCGAGCGGTCCGGGCGCTCTAGGTGCCAGGTACGCATCGCGTTGATGTAGAGCATCGGAGAAAACACATCGACGTGTTCGCGCCAGGCGACCAGATCTTGACCAAGACCGCTCGGGTCGCCCTCGCGGTAGGCCGCGAGACCGAACACGTCGACGCCGAGCGGGATGGCGATGGCCATATCCACGTTGCGGAGCAGCTCGATTAGGAGCGCGGGGCGCTCCGTGCCGTCCTCCGCTGGGTAGCGCGCGTATTGCGTTCCATCGTCGACGGGAAAGCGAACGTAGTCCAACTGGATTTCATCAAAACCATAGCCTTCGGCCTCACGCGCCAACTCCACGATCATCGCGTGGTTGTCGCGGTTGTACGGATCGAGCCAAGTCCCGCCCGTACCCCAAGAGACCCAAGGCTCGTCGCGACGAATGTGTTTGATGGCGCGCTCTGGGTGAGCGGTGGGAAGCTGCGGGTCCGCGAAACAGGTGATGCGCGCGATGGTGTAGACGCCCCGTTCCTTCAGCGCGCGAAGCAACGCGTGGGGATCCTCGATGTAGCGAACGACCTGTTCTTGAAGGATGTCGATGTTCGTGGCGTAGGTGACGCGCCCCGCGCCGTCCTTCATGTCGATAACCACGGCGTTGGTGTGCGTGCGCTCCGCCAGCTCGGCGATCTCTTCGACGGTGTGACGGCGAATGTAAACGCCTGGCAGGTACACGCCGGTCGCACGCCGGCCCGCTTCAGTAACGACGTCGTTGAGGCGGTCGACGGGTGGTGAAGCCACTTGTCCGATGACCCGCGCGCTTCGCTGCGGGACGTCGGCAAAGGTGCCCTGCGGCGCGAGGGACGAACCCAGCGCGATCAAACCGCAAACCAACGAAAGACCCCAGATGCGCGACACCTTCACCCCCCTCATGCGAATGCTCCAAACGAACGAATCACAATCGATACCTTTTACCGTAAACCACCATCGTCGGTTCGCGACGGACGAACCCAATAACTAGATGTTCACCGTGCGCCATAATGTGCCCATCCGTAAAGTTTTTCGTGGTTTTTCGTGTGCGCGGACCGTGTCATTCGCTGTGGTGATACATGCCGCATCGGTAGCGACACACATCGAACCCGCGCTTCACGTCCGTCGATGTCCGGCCCCGACCGCGACCATCTGGTGTCGGATCTGAGACCGCGCCAGCACCTGTCGCAGCGCGCGCCGACGCTTGTGATTTAACACGCAACGGGTCTTCGATGGCTGCTCCGCCGTTGACGCTGCGTCATCGCGCGGCGGACCCTTTAGTATGGACGAAGAGCCACCGACCGACGGAACGGTTCGCCTCAGTCATCAGGGCCTACCCGTTCGATCCCTTAGCGCAACCGTGCTGACCGACGGTGGCGCACCGGATGCCCTGACTTCGAAGCATGACATCACCTTCGGCAGCGCAGAGGGCAACGACGTCGTGCTTTCCGATCCTACCGTGTCCGCGTTTCACGCGTGCGTTTCGCGCGGAAGCGACGGTCTACTTGTACGCGATCTGGGCTCCACCAACGGCACGTCCGTCGGCACCGTTCGCTTTCATGACGCGGCGGTCGTTACGCCGCCAGGTTCGGTCCTCGCCATGGGTCACACTCGCGTTCGCATCGACGACGGGAGTGTCGTGCTCGTTGACCACGGTGACACGAAGTTCGGGGCGGTACTCGGCGTTTCGCCGCCGATGCGACGAATCTTCGCAACGCTGCGACGGCTGGCGCCGTCGGATATGCCGTCACTGATCCTCGGCGAATCGGGCACCGGCAAAGAACGAGTCGCGCGAGCGATCCATGACGCGAGCGCACGAGCAAATGGACCTTGGGAGGTGGTGGACTGCGGCGCGCTGACGCCTCAGCTCTTTGCGTCTGAACTCTTTGGACATGTACGCGGCTCCTTTACGGGCGCTACGCGAGATCATGTTGGCGCCTTTGCGCGCGCGAGCGGTGGGACGCTCTTCCTTGACGAGGTCGGAGACCTGCCGCCAGAAATCCAATCGGCGCTTCTGGGTGCCCTTGAGCGCAAACGCGTTCGTCCCGTCGGCTCAAAGACCGACGTTCCGATCGATGTGCGCGTGATCGCAGCCACGTCGCGCGATTTGCGAAAGGCCGTAAACGCCAATGCGTTTCGACTCGACCTCTACTACCGCCTGGCCGTCGTCTTGCTCGAGCTGCCGCCTCT
Source organism: Myxococcota bacterium (assembly GCA_039201085.1). GTDB lineage: Bacteria > Myxococcota_A > Polyangia > Polyangiales > Houyiibacteriaceae > JBCCRV01. The sequence goes on from JBCCRV010000361.1 coordinate 6,444, forward strand.
TCGCGCTCGTCCCGAGGACATCCCGATTCTTGCAGAGCACTTTCTTCGCGAAGTCGACGCAAACGTCCCGCTCGCATCGATTTTGCCTGCAGAAGAACTCGCACGGCTGATGACGCACGACTGGCCGGGAAATGCCCGCGAGCTGCGAAACACCGTCTTGTCGGCGCTCACCCTAGGTACGTTCGAGAATGGCGATGCGACGGAGATGCCGTCGTTTCGTCAGGCAAAGCGGGCCGCCGTCGATGCGTTCGAAGCGCAATACCTGCGGAAGCTCCTTGAAAGCACGTCAGGCAACGTTCGCGCAGCGGCGCGCGCGGCAAACATGGATCGAAAGTACCTGACGCAACTGCTGGCGCGGCATCAGCTCAAGTAGTTCGGTCGTTGTCGAAGTGCGCGGACCCATGGCAGAATCACGCCGTGCTCTCGCGCACGAACCGCTCCCTTCCACGCCCGGGCGAGCACGTAGATCGCTATCGAGTCGTGGCTGATATTGCGCACGGCGGAATGGCCGCCGTGTACGCGGTGAGCCGCTCATCGATCGGCGGGTTTGACAAGCTTCTGGCGATGAAGGTCTTGCTCCCTGGCCTTCGCGAGGAGGCGTTCGTGACGATGTTCCTGGATGAGGCACGGATCGTCTCGCGCATTCACAACCCGCACGTCGTTCAGGTCTTCGATCTGGGGGAAGAAGACGAGATGCCTTTTCTCGTCATGGAGTTACTTCGCGGACGCACCCTCGGTCAGCTACGGCGGTTTGCCCGGGAGCGAAAACAACCGCTACCCCACGGCCTGGTACGCGGCGTCCTCGTGCAGGCCGCCCAAGGTCTGCACGCGGCCCACGAAACGATTGGCCCCGACGGGGAACCCCTTGGCATCGTGCACCGTGACGTCAATCCACAGAATATTCATGTCGGCTACGACGGACAAACGAAGATCGTGGACTTCGGGGTAGCACGGGCGCGCGGCAGGTTGAGCAAGACTCGAACGGGTGAAGTCAAAGGCAAGCTCAGCTACCTCGCGCCCGAGCAGATCCA
>JBCCRV010000362.1:0-7467 GCA_039201085.1 Myxococcota bacterium
CATGGTTCAACGTCTAGCTGACCCACGCCGACTGTCATAGGCTAGGTGCGCGTGGTGGGTTGGCTTTCGGCGAGTCCGCGCCCGCCCGAAACGGGAAAGAACCACTCGAGGGGTGAGCGAAAAAAACGTTTGAGCAAATAAAGAAAGAGCGAGCCGCCCTGCGGAATCGTCACCTGCCGCGACTTCAGCGTGACCATCAGCGTCAGCCCGAAGCTCACCACGAAGTTGATGAAGCCGATGCCCAGCACGCCGATCACCAGCACGGCGGTTTGGGCGGCGTTCACGAGCTCCGGCGCGTCGAGCACCGCGACACCGACGTGCGCCGACGAGAACGCGATGTGCCGAATGTCGATGGGCAGGCCGAGAATCGTGCCGACGACACCTGCCGAGCCGAGGAAGAAACCCAGCACGATGTTGCTTGTGACGGCTCCAGCGTGTTTAGCCACGCCGGCGGCGAGTGCGTTCTGCCGTTCGCCCAGCCACCGGAGGCCACGGTGCCGCCTCAGCCGTTCTTCGAGGCGGGTGTAGACGACGCGGTTCTCCACTGCGCCTTGAATCAAGCCCGCCGTAAAGAGGAACACGCCCGCAACGGCGGCGTAGAAGAGTGCGGGGCCCTCGAATGGGTGGTTCGCTGCGAGGAGCTGGGCGGCCTTTTCCGTGTCCACGGTGGTCGTTCCGAAGAGGCGCTCGATGCCGAAGCCGAAGGCGAAGGCGACGGGAAAAGCGAAGGCCAGGTTTCCGAGAAAGGCGACGAACTGGCTTCGCCAGACGTACACGATCTTGTCGGCGACGCCGTGAAAGTCGTCGCCGCGTTCGGCAATCGCGTCCAGTTCTTTGGCGATGGCCGACGCCGTCACCGCCGGCTGCTTGGTCGCGAGCGTTCCGCCGAGCGCGTAGATAAGCACGAAGCAAACCGCGTAGTTCAAGCCGTATATGAGCGCTTCGCCCGCGAGCGAAAGTTCGAGCTTTTTGGCAAGCAGCTTGACGATGGCAAATACGCCGACGATGGCGCCGCCGGCGAGGGCCTTCTTCAGCATGCGCGACCAGGTGCCGGCTTCGGCGCTGGCGTAGGACTCGCCCTTCGCCGCCGTGTGCTCGGTGATTTGGTAGGCGAGCTCGTCGACGACGTGGCGAAGGCGGGTGCGTAGGCGCGGGCCTTCTTGCTCGGCCTTCACGAGACGCTTCACGAGGGCCGCAAGCACGGTCGCGCGTTCGCGCGCGTCCTTGGGGTTTCGCAGACGCAAGAGCGCTTCCATGCGGGCGAGCTGTTGGGTCATGCGACGGGTCCTGCGCGTGAGCACCAGGCTGGTGCCGTAAACCCGCTTGTCCTCGCGAAGTCGCGTGAGTACCCGCTGGCATTCGCGCAGGTGAGCGCGCAGCGCTTCGATGGCGCCATCATCCAGCAGCGCGCTTTCGAGCGCCGCGGGAATCGTTCGAAACCCCGACGAGTCTTCGGGCGCGAGTTTCGCCATGACCTCCTCGCGTACGCCGCCGGCCGCGGCACGGAGCGAGAGGGTGCGCAGTGCGTCGTCCAAGTCCCAACGGACGTCGCCCTCGGGCACGAGGAGCACGAGCAGGCGCGCCCAGGTTTTCGAAGGAATGGCATCGATCCAGCGCCAGTCGCCGCGGCGCGTCGCTTCAGTGAGCGCGTGGCGCGCGTCATGTTCAGGGCGCACGGGCGGAATCCATGCGTTCGTGAGGCCACCGACGACGAGGGCGAAGAGTTCGCGATCGAGCAGCACGCCGCTCTCGGCCCAGAACTCGCTGAAGCGTAGCGAGCCAAGGCTGGACGCGAGCAGCTCCCGGCAGTTTGCGGCGAGTTCCGGCTCTTGCTCCAAGACATCGCAAATGCATTCGAGCGCCTCGGCCACGTTGTCACCGCGAGGGCGAAGGAGGTGGACGCACTCGGCGAGGACCTCGGGGCCCGGCGTTTTCGCGCACAGCTGTTGGAGGAGGCCTTTCATCGAGTAGGATCGCTCCCCGTATACTGGGCGCATTTGCCCCGGTCGGCGACCGTTCGCGGAGTTCGAATCGGCCCTTCGAAAGATAAGACCAGGCCTCACGAAACCTTCCTATGGACGCCGCATAGGCTTGAGTCTTAGGTGTTCGGTGCCTGTTTCCCGCCGAATACCTGCCGCTCGGCCCGTCGGGGCTGGGCGGCATTCTTAATTCCGGCGTTTTCATTCGTTGATGAGATTGATTCGAATGATTCGATATAAATCAACGTAATTTGTGAAACGAATCGCGAGGCGCCGCGTAGGGGGCGTGCTTGGGCGACAGGGCCCGAGCGAACTCAGGAGCTTTCATGAAGAAGATCACCCTACTCGCACTCGTCGCGGCCCTTGGCTGCGGCTCGGACTCCGAGACCGGCACGTCCGTTTCCCTTTCCTTCAACGGCCTGCCGCAGCTTGGCGCCGACTTTGTCTACGAAGGCTGGTTCATCGTGGACGGGGCTCCCGTGACCACGGGCCGCTTCGACGTTGCCGCCGACGGCAGCTTCGATTCGAACTTCGATGTCCGCGCGGAAGCACCGAGCACCTTTGTGCTCACCATCGAACCGCGTGTGGGCGACGACCCCGCCCCTTCGGACACGCATGTGGTGGCCGGCGACTTCGGCGCCGATGGCATCGCGAACCTGACGATCGGCCACCCCGCTGCGCTGTCCGACGATTTCACCGCCGCCGCTGGCGAGTTCATCCTTGCGACGCCGACGAACGGCAACGAGACGCCGACGCAGGGCATTTGGTTCCTCGACCCTTCGGACGAGACGGCGACCCTTGCGCTTCCGACGCTTCCGGCTGGCTGGGCCTACGAAGGATGGATCGTGGGCGCCGACGGCCCCGTATCGACGGGTACGTTCACCGACGTGGCTGCCGCCGACTCGGACGCCGCTGGTCCTACGGCGGGCCCGATGGGGGCGCCTCCCTTCCCCGGGCAGGATTTCATCGCGCCGCCCGTTGATCTTTCGACAGGCCACATGGCGGTCATCAGCATCGAGCCCTCGCCGGACGACAGCCCGGCCCCCTTCCAGCTCAAGCCCCTCGCTGGGCCGATCGGTACGGACACGGCACCCACCCTCCAGTCGCTCAACAACGTGCTTACGGAGAACACGATCGGCGGCACCGCCGTTCTGAACTAGCCCGGAAAGTCATCAGCCGGCGAGCGTCGCACTTTGGCTGGCGCCTCCCAGCCCGCGACCGCCGGAACAGCCGGCGACCTTCAGCCGCTTGCCCTTGCCGGGCCTAGAGTTCATCGAGCGCTAGACCCACCCGGCCAGGACAAGCGGCTTTCCTATGGCGTGCGCGTGCCGAAGGGCGAGGCGCGCTCGTCGCAGCGGCGTGTAGTGGGTGGTGGGCGGAAAGCCTTCGCCCACGCGGCGCTCCGCAAGCTCGACGGCGACCAGATCCTTCAGCGCCAGCGTCGTTGCACGCGAAGTGGCGCGCGTCAAAAGCGATGAGATTTCGCTGAAGCGACGGGCGCCGAGTCCCATCGCGGACAGGGCGGGCAGCGACCACTTCTTGAGGAGCGGGCGCTCGACGTCGGCCCGTCGCATCCAGCTTATGAGCCGCTGCGCGGGCTCGCTCACTTCGGTGCCGAGGTCGCCGAGCACGTACTCGGGACGCATGGGATGACCGTAGGATGGATTGGGCACAACGAGCTCCATCGATTCGAGCCTTTGGAGCGTGACCTTGAGTCGCTGCGGGGCCACGCCCAAGCGCTTCTGCAGCGTGATGAACTTGCAGCCGCCTTCGGCGGCCACCTGCGCAAGGGCCGGCAGCGCCCAGCGGTGGTGCACGAGTCGAGCAAGGGCGCCTGGCGCTCGGCGGTCGGCCGCGTCTTCTGCGTCCTCCAGGCTGCCGGGCACCCCGATGTTTTTTGTGTCTTTCACCGCCGCTTGACCAAGAAATGTATAAGGTATAAAAACGTTCAAGCAAAGGAGAGAACCCGATGAGCCTGAAGAACGCCTACGACGGAACCGTCACCGCCGCCCTGAGCGTGAGCGATCTCGATAAGAGCCTTGCCTGGTACCAAGAAGTGCTCGGACTCGAGCTCGTCTACAAGATGGACGATATCGGCTGGTGCGAGCTCAAGACGTCCACGCCAGGCTTGACGCTCGGGCTCTCGGTCACCGAAGAGCAGGCTAAGGGCGGCGGCGCCACGATCACCTTCGGCGTGCACGACGTTGCGGCGTCGAAAAAGGCGATGGAAGGGCAGGGCGTTCGCTTCGACGGCGACATTCAAACGATCCCCGGCATGGTGTCGCTGGCCACCTTCTTCGACCCCGACGGCAACACCTTCATGCTCGCTCAGGATCTGTCCCAGCAGTCGTAAGCCTCAGCCTACGGTCGCATTGGATTCGCGCGGGGCGTCATTTTCCAAGGCAACCTCCGCGACGCCGTCCGTGGCGACGCGCGCCTGTAGCTCGCGGTAGTTGCCCTCGTTTGCCGCTTCCGTGCGCCATTCGTGAAGTGCAGCCCGCAGGTCGTCTGCAAAACTTTCCGCATCCCGCTTTGTGAGGGAGCACTCCACCCGCACGGGCTGCTCGCCCTCAAGGACCACCGTATACCCGCCTTTGCCGATCGGCTGAACGGCAATGCTCGCCACGTCCCTGGCGTGGCGGACCTTGGTTCCGAACACGCCGCGCACGCGAAACTCGTCGCCCTGTCTCGTGACGGCCGGCGGACGTGCGATCATAAGCAACTGAAGCGCCAGGCTTAGCCCGATAATGCCGAACGTAGCCGCCCCCTGGGCAGGGTCGGAAATCAGTGCTGGGAACGTTGCACTCGCACAGACCGCGATGAATACAGCCGCTACCGTGACGGAAGGTGGCGAACGCAGCCGTCCGTGCCCCTCATACCGGTACTGACGCCAGCCTATCGGTCGTTCATCAAGAGCAGACACGTCGTAACCTAGCCGAAAGGCGAGTCGGCGTCATTCGTCCTGCATCCTCGGCAAGCGGCGACCGCTCGGCTCTCGTGAAGGGCAATGCGAAGTTCGTGCAAGCGGTTCGGCGCGTGAGTTCACTTCCATGCGCTCTCGATCTCTCAAACGTCGGAGCGGGCTTCGAAGGCGAGTTCAGTCGGCTGCTGCCCCGCCTACGCCCACCTCGTTCGGCACGTCTTCCACCTGTGCTTCCTCGTCTTGTTTCCGGAAGCCTACGCGTATCTGACGGTAGTTCCCCTCGCCGGCCGCTTCGATGCGTCCCTCGTGGAGCAGCGTCCGAAGGTCCGCCGCAACACGCTTCGCGTCGAGCTTCGATAGCGCGCCTCCGACACGCACGGGCTGCGGCCCCGCCAGCTCGACGACAAAGGAGCGACCACGCGGCCGCACCGCCACCGCGCTGACTTCATGTACGTTCAGAAACAGCGACTGCATCATCCCGCGCACATGCAGCTCGTCGCCGCGCCGGACGACGGAAGGGCAGCGTGAAACGGGAAGGCTCAGCAGAGCGAGCGCCAGAAAGAAGACTAGGTACGCGTACGGGGGCGCAGACCCGGTTAGCACCGCTGGAGCCTGAACCATCAAGTACGTCGCTACGGTAAACGCGCCCAGCGTGTATGCGCGCGGCGGGTGCAGGCGACCTTCGCCTACGTAGCGGTGCCGAAACACGTTCAGCCAGCCCTTAATGCCACCAAGCTTCACGCTTCCAACCTCGCAAGAAACTCGACGCACCCCTTATCCCGGACGAAGCCCGCGAACCAGCCATACACTGTTGAGTTTACACGCGCACAGCGAGTGCGGACGACCTCGGCCTGCGTAGCGGTACCGAAACATGTTCGGCGAGCCGTCCATGCCAGCAGCGTTCCAATTTCCAACCTAGCAAGAAACTCGACGCATCCCTCATCCCGGGCGTAGCCCGCGAGCTGGCCGATCCACGTCGAGTTTATTGCTTAGCTGAACAGCGAGTCGACGTCCTTCTTCGTGAGGCCCTTGAGGGGGCTTCCTTCGGTGCTGAGCACGTTTTCCATGAGCGCGCGCTTCTTCGCGCTGAGTTCAAGAATCTTCTCCTCGACGCTGCCTTCGGCGATGAGGCGGTAGACGTTGACGTTCTTCTTTTGACCGATGCGGTGGGCGCGGTCCGTCGCCTGGTCTTCGACGGCCGGGTTCCACCAGGGGTCGAAGTGCACGACCGTGTCGGCGCCCGTGAGGTTGAGACCCGTTCCGCCGGCCTTGAGGGAGATGAGGAAGACCGTGATCGACTCGTCTTCGTTGAAGCGGTCGACGCGTTCGATGCGGTCCTTCGTGCTTCCGTCGAGGTACTCGTACTTGTGGCCGTCCTCTTCGAGGGCGTCGCGAATCAGGCCGAGCATCGTGACGAACTGGCTGAACACGAGCACGCGGTGACCGCCTTCGGCGGCGCTGCCGATCAGCTCGCGAAGAGCTTCGAGCTTGCCGCTGTCTTGGGGCGTGTAGTCCGTGTTCTTCAGCTTCATCAGGCGCGGATCGCACGCGACCTGACGCAGGCGCGTAAGGGCCGCGAGAATCTGAATCTGCGACTTGCTGACGCCCTTCTTTTCGACCTCGCTGAGCACGCTCTTGCGCACCTCCTTGAGGGTCTGCTGGTAGAGGGCCGCTTGCTCGTCGCTCATGGTCACGATGCGCTCCTGCTCGATCTTTGGCGGCAGGTCGTCGGCGACGTCGGTCTTGAGACGACGAAGCACGAATGGCTGAATCGTGCCGCGTAGGCGCGCAGCGGTTTCCTCGTGACCGCGATCGATCGGGCGAGCGACCTTTTCTTCAAAGGACTTCAGGTCGCCGAGCAGGCCAGGAGACGCAAAGTCGAAGATGCTCCAGAGCTCGCTGAGGCGGTTTTCGATGGGCGTGCCCGTCAGCGCGAGACGGCGCTCCGAGTTCAAACCCTTAGCGGCCTTGGCCGTGTGGCTCGCCGGGTTCTTAATATGCTGCGCTTCGTCGAGCACGATGTATCGCAGGTCCAGACCCTTCAGGAACTCTTCGTCGCGGCGAATGAGCGCGTACGACGTGAACATCACGTCGGCCTTGGCGAGCTCCTTCTCCTTGTCGTGGCGGTTCGGTCCTTGCCAGACGACGGTCTTCATCGTGGGCGCGAACTTGGTGAACTCGCGCTGCCAGTTCGGCACGACGGAGGTCGGCGCCACGACGAGGCTGAGCTTTCGCTTCTTGGCCTGTGACTTCGCCCAGGTCAGCAGGGTGATCGTCTGCAGCGTCTTACCCAGACCCATATCGTCGGCGAGAATGCCGCCGCTGCCGAGGTCGTGAATGAAGGCGAGCCAGTTGAAGCCCTTTTTCTGATACGGACGCAGCGTCGCCTTGATGTTGCGCGGCTTGGCGACGTTTGGGATCTCCTCGATGTTCTCGAGCTTCTTGAAGAGGCCCTTCGCCTTGGGTGTGACCTTCGCGTCTGGAACCTTGCCGAGGAGGGATTGAATGCGTCCGGCCTGCGAGAGGGGCACCTTCTTGCCGTCGCCGGCGGCCATGATGTCGGCC
>JBCCRV010000363.1:0-7452 GCA_039201085.1 Myxococcota bacterium
CCGGGCCGAAACGGACCGCTGCTTGCGCGCGGAGTCGAAGGCAAGCCTCGTCAGCGCCGCCGACGTGGAGGAAATGCTGAAGGCTTTCGATGAACGGCGTGCGCACATCAAAAGCGTTCTTCGCACCTGAACTCACCCGAAATGCAAACGGCCCGCCACCGAAGTGAACAGGCCGTTTTGCAACGCTGTGAGCCCTTAGGCGAACCAGCTGTCTTCGGCGATGACGTCTCCGATCAGGTTCATAAAGACCTGGATGCCGCCGCCGTCGAAGAGCGGGTCGTCGATGTCGTACCAAAGGTCGACGACGTAGCCGATGACCTCACCGTCGACGACGATTTCGAGGTAGGAGTCGGCGAGAAACACCCGGTCGCTCGACCCGATCGACTCGGCTTCTTCGTTGTGGTCGCGAATCACCTGCTCGGCGCTCCGACGAATGACAAGGGGCATGTCGCTCTCGTTGCGAATGTTCAGGCCTTCGTCGTCCTCGAAGACCGGCACGAAGATGTTGTTGTAGAAGTTGGCGACGGCCTGGCTACCAATGTCCGCGCAGACGTCGACGCAGAGGTCGAAGGGACCTTCGTCAAAGGCGCCTTCGGCGGCTTCGCAGCGCGCCACGCACGCGCCCATCGAACCGGCGCTGTACTCGGTGCCGCCGCAGGACGCGTGGCCGTTCGTGTACTGCACGCAATCGCTTCCGTTACCGTTCCAGCAGCTGCCGGCTTCCAGCTCTTCGAGCGTATCGCCGTCGGCGAAGCCCGTACCGCTGCAGTCGTCGAGGCAGGCGGTCATCTCTTCAAGGCAGGCGAGCTCCTGGTCGGCGAAGGCCGGCAGCGAGTCCACAATGCGTCCGCAAACGTCGTCCACCTCGGCGTAGTCGCAGGCGGCCTTGCACTCGCCCAAGTCGATGTTCTCGTCTTCGACGCAGAAGCAGTCTTCGCCCTCTTCGCGCAGGCACTCGTCAAAGACACGCTCGGCGGTGGCGGCGCCTACCCGGCCACCGAACTCCGGGAGGCGGCGGAAGGCGCAATCGGTGGCGCGCATTACGCACTCGTTCGCGCGGTCGATTCCCTGAAGGGTGGATTGACCAGCGCAGGGGCCGCTCAGGCAGCGCGTCTCGAGGAAGTAGTCGCCTTCACCACGGCCGCGGTAGGCCTGCACGGCGATGTGGTGCTGACCGGTCTCGCGGATGTTGAACGACAGGGCGACGCGCTCCGTGTCGGCGTTGAAGTGGTCGGGGCGAAGGAAGTCCTCGGTGCCCTCGTAGAGGTAGGCGCTCGGATTCAGGTTGCCGCTCGTGCGGTAGATGTTGACGGCGATCTCATCGCCGGCCGTGAGCTCCAGGGCAAAGAGGCCGAGCGAGTCCCGCGTCAGCGAACCGCTCACGTCGTCACCCAATGTGATCTCCCGGCTACCGAAGGCGCCATCCTGCTTGCCCGCGCGAATCTCGCTTTGAAGCACCGGATCTTGGCTGAGGTTGATATCGCTGCCACCGCTCTCGGCTGCGCAGCCAAAGGCGAGCGAAAGAAGAAGGGTCGCGCTGATGAGGGATCGCATAGGAGTCTCCAGGTGGAAGAAAGTGCGGGGTCACCTCGTCCCTGAGCAAAGCACGGGCCAACGCCTGGCCACGCGCGTTTTCCCAGAGACTCGGTCGCACTGACACACGCCTGTCACCCAGTGGCAAGGGGTGAAGCCGCCACAGGGGTGGGCTGTCCCCACGATCGCCGCCGCTCAGTCGGCGTCGAGAAAGGCGTCGGCGGCCGCGGCGAGGCCGTCGGCGGCGAAGACCGGGCGCGAGCACGCGCTCGCGTTGCACAGGTACGCCGCCGCTTCGCCTGGGTAGGGGTAGCGACTCTCGCCGGGTCGGCCGAGCTCCACGAGCGCCAGCGGCGTCGCCAGGCGGAGCGCCGCGTCGTGAAGGGCGCGCGTTTCCTCCGTGTCCGGGCCCACCACGCTCACGAGGACGTAGGGCGAAAGCCGTTCTTCCGCGCCAAGGAGGTAGTCGCCGATGCGGCGGCCTTCGCGACGCAGGCTCGCCAGCGACGCGACGCCAAGCGCGTGGTCCGCCCCCTCCGCAAAGCGTGACTCACCGGACCGCCGCGCCAGCTCAAGGAAGCCGCGGGCGAGCACCCCGTTTTCGGCGATGGGCGCCCGGCGCTCGGCCAAGGCGCCGAAGGCCGCCGGATCCTCCGTGTGTCCGTAGAATCCACGCGGCGCCTGAAGCTCCGCGAGCACGAAATCCGCGGCTCGCTCCGCCGCTTCCCGATAGCGACTCTCAGCGCTGACTTCGTAGAGCCTTAGCAGCGCCCGGATCGCGTACGCTTGGTCACGCAGGTAGCGAAGGTCACCCGCGCCCGTCGCGTGCTCGAAACCTCCGTCATCCCGTTGAAGCACGAGCATGGCGTCCGCTGCCCGCTCCGCCATGGCGAGCGCCCCGTCCGCCTGCGCGCGATGCGCAAGGACCAGCGCCAGGATCACGCGCGCGTTGAGGTCGACGTACTGATTCTGGTCCACGCGGGGAAAGCCGGCGGCGCGGCGCGCCGCATCGCCCATCGCGTAGTACACGTCGCCGCTGAGCTCGTGGTCTAGGTCTGCGTCCTGACTCGTGTAGAACGCACCGCTCGGCGCCGTAAAAAACTCACGCAGGTAGCGGAGCTGGGCGGCCATGGCCGAATCCGCCTCCGCCCGGGGTTCACCGGCAAGCACGGCCCGCGCAAAGCCCGCCAGAACGTCCGCCTGAACGGCGGCGATTTTCTCGAAATGCGGCGCCGTCCATCGGTTTCGCAACGAGTACTGGTACGCGCCGCCGAAGACGGGGTCGATCAAATGGGCCGTGCCCGCGAGCGTTTGGCGGGCCCGCTGACCCCACGCCCCTTCGCCGCGAACCTGCGCGCGAAAGAACGCGTGCTCGAGGGGCGCAAAGTACGGGTACTTCTGCCGCCGTCCCCAGCCGCCCGCTTCGTCGTCGTAGAGCCCGTCGAGGCTGGCGATGGCCGCGCTGCGCAGCGCGTCGAGCTCCGCTGGCGGTGCCGCTTCCCTCGCTTCTTCTTCCGGCAGCACGTCGCCTCGGGCCGCCGCGCGCAAGAGGCGCGTGAAGGGCTCGGCGGGTCGGTAGCCGCGCATCGCCCGAATGATCTCGCCGCGAGGGGTCAGCAATACGGTGGCGGGCCACGCGTAGTCGCGAAAACGCTCGGCCAAGTCCGGGCGAGCATCCGAGTCGACCTTGATGGCTACGTAGCTTTCGCCAAGGGCCGCGATGACCTCGGCGTTTCCGAACGTTTCGTCGTTCATCACATGACACCAATGGCACCACACGGCCTGAACGCTCACGAGCACGTTTCGGCCCTCGGCTTCAGCCCGCTCAAACGCTTCCCGGCTCCATGGCTGCCAGTCCACCTCCGCGGCCTGCGGTAGCGCCGGGGGCGCCGAGCGCACACCGGCGCACCCCATGAAGAGGACGGTAGCGAGGAAAACGGGGGAAAACGTCGGGCGCTTCATGGTTTTCATACGTTCCACGGGGTCCGATCGATCGGCCCACGCCGTTGTTACATTGTTGTGACGCCGGCCGGCGCGCCTAGGCGCGCCGGCCCATCTTCCACTAAGCGCGTTCACCAATGGAGGAGGACCGCTCACCGCTGCGCCGCGCGCTCTTCGTCCAGCTTCTCGTAGCCGCGGCCGTCGCCGCGCTGGGCTGCGCCGAAACGGGGGACTCACGCGCCGCCTTCGTACGCACGCAAATCGCGCGTGCCGATCAGTCGTTGATTCGCCAGCGGCGAGACCTCGTCGCCGGCAAGTACGCGCGCATGGCGCGCACGCTCTACGACTACTACCGGGGAAGCGTTCCCGTGTTCGCCGCCGACTTCGCGAACGGCGCTGAAGCGGCTTCGGCGACCACGGCCCGAAGCGCGCCACTGGTCCTCACCACCGGCGACGCCCACCCCGAGAACTTCGGCCTGCTTCTCGGCGCCGACGGGGTTCTCGCCCTCGAACCGAACGACTTTGACTCCGCGGACCAGTACCCCTTTACGTGGGACCTCCGCCGGCTTGCGACGGGTCTGGTGCTCGGTGTGCGGCGCTCCGCCGGCGAAGCGCCCACGGGAGAGGCGCACGCGAGCGACGCGCTGACGGATGCGGTCGTGCGCACGATGGTCGCGAACTACGTCCAGGCCGTCGCCGCGCACGCCGACGGTGCACCACGGCGGCGCTTCGAGCGCGAGTTCGTCTTCGCTCTCGCGGGGCAGAACGGCGGCTCGCTGGCCATCTTCGAAGACCTCTTCAGTCGCGGTGACCGCGACGTCCTCGGCCGGCGCGCGATCCGCAACGCAACGGAGCTGACGCCGGAAGGTCGGCGCATCCTTCGCGGCGTCGATCCAGAAGATCCGGAGCACCTCTACCAGGACTTGCCGCCGTCGACCTTCGCCGAACTTCCCGCGACCCTTGCGGCCTATCGTCGGACCCTTCTCGACCCACCGGAGGTTGCGTATTTCACCGTGCTGGACGCGGCCCGCGAACTCGGTTCGGGCGTCGCGAGTTGGCCGCGTATTCGGGCGCAAGTGCTGCTCCGCGGCCCGACGGATGGCGACCAGGACGACGTGCTCGTCGAAGTCAAAGAGCTGACGGACTCGGCGGCGCTCGGCTGGCTTCTGCCCCAGCGCTACTACGGAAGCGTCGGCGAGCGCATCCTATCCACCTCACGCGCCCTTTGGGCCGTGCCGAGCGCAGAGCGCCTTTGGGGCGTGAGTTCGTGGGTCGGTCTTCCCGTTCAGCTGCGCCTCGAAGAAGACGGGCAAAAGACGATTCGCACGCGACGATTCGAAGGCGACCGCGCCGAGCCAGCGGCCCTCGAAGCCCTCGCGCGCGTGCTGGGCCAGCTGCTCGCACGCATGCACGCGACGCCGCCGGACCTCCAGCGCGCCGGCGACGGACAGAATGCGGCGGCGGCGATTCGGGACGCCGTCGACGTCCCGGACTTCGACGCGGACGAAGCGCGCTTCGCCATCGCGTACGCCGGCCGCGTCGAAAGCGACTTCCTTCTTTGGCAGCGCCTCGTCGTCAGCGGCGAGGCCCTTGAACTTCCCAGCGCCGAAGAGGACCGCGCCAGCGCTGCCCAGCGCGCCCTCTTCGGCACCCCTGCGCCTCCCCTTCTGCCCGAACTCCCGGAACGTCCCGATGATCGCTAATCGCCCCATCTGGCTTCTGCTCCTCACGCTGCCCATGGCCGTCGCTCCCCGTGCGTTGGCCCAAACGGAGGCGACCGAGCTTCTACCCGCCGAAGCCGCGGAGCAGGAACTCGCCGTCGACGAGGCGCCGGGCGATCCAGCGCCGGGCAGCGATGACGCGTCGGGGAGCGATGACGCGTCGGGGAGCGACGGCCGATCCGAGAGCGACGAAGTCATCGCTCCTCGCGACGCAGCGCCCCACAGCGAAGCCCACGTTCCAAGCGCGACGCGCGTACCCACCGATCCCACGCCGCCTCCCGAATCCCCTGAGCCGGCCGAACCGGGGAACGAGCTGGAGTGGCTCGTGGGCATGGAGACCTTCGGTGTCTACCGACTGCGACGAACGCTAAACGGCGAAGACCGGGAGACGGGCCACGTCTTTGATCTCGAGCGCACCATGCTCTGGGCGGGCGCCCGCTACGGCGACCTCGATGCCCGCGTGATGGTCGAAGCGGTGCCAAGCGGCGACGAAGCGGGCCTGCTCGCGATCGGCGGCGACTCGCTCGTGCTTCGCATGCGCGAAGCATGGGCGGGCTATACGATTGCCGATTGGGTTCGCGTCGAAGGCGGCATGATTCAAACGCTGACCCAGCCCCTCGTCGAATCGGTCGAGCGGCTTCGTCCGATCGGCAAGGGACCGCACGAGCGCTTCAACCTGCTCTTTCCGGCGGACGTGGGCGCGTCGGCCACGCTGCTCATGCCGGGCGGCTACGGTCGGGTGAGCGCCGCCGTCTACAACGGCGAGAGCTACCGCAGTCGCGAACTGAACCGCGGAAAGACCACCGAACTCTTCGCCGAACTGCGCCCCCTCGCGGGCCTCTCCTGGGGCCGCCCGCTCGTCGTTGCGGGCTCGTATATTCTCGGCTCGCAAGGGGCCGGTAGCGCGCGCGCCGACCGCATCACGGGCCTGCTCGCCTGGGACAGCCCGCGCCTGCGCGTCGGCGGCACCTTCACCTACGCGCTAGGCTTTGACGATAACGGCGCCCGCAAGGGCTGGGTTCTTCACGGCTTTGCACGGGTCGAGCCCTTCGCTGGGCTGATCCTTGCTGCCCGTGCCTTTCACTTCGAGCGGGACGTCGACGGAAGCGACGATTCGCTGACCACCTTCGAGGGTTCCGTCGGCTACCGCTTCGTCGATCCCTTCGAAATCTACGCGACCGTGGAGCGCGACGTCGCCGGCGACCGAACGGAAGTCGCCCTGCCCGGCTCGGACCTCTGGGAATTTTCGATCACGATGCGCGTGAGCCTTGGCGATCCCCGCATTCGCTCTCCGCGGCTCATGAGTGCCGAGGAACTAACGCCATGAAGCGATTCCTCATCGCTCTCCTGCTCGCCTTCGGCTGCGACGAGTCCGTCGATACGGCGCCGGACCCGCTGCGCGGCCTCCCGGCGCTCGACGGCGATTCGCTCGATGGCGCTTCGATCGACGGCGCTTCCATGGACTCGGACGTCGAAGACGCGGCGATCGATTCGGCGACCGTCGACGCCCCGAGCGGTATGGGCGCCCTTGTCATCAATGAGGTTCAGGCTTCGGGCGACGACTGGATCGAAATCCGCAACGTCGGCCGCGAACCGCTCGACGTCGGCGGCTTTGTCGTGACGCAAACGGACGACCTCGGCATGCCCGAGCCCGAACGTTCGCCGGCCTTTCCGGCGGGGTACGTGCTTCCCGCGGGCGGCTACTTCATCGTGCTCGCCGGCCGCGACGTCATGGACGGCGTGCAGACCGACTGCGTCCTACCGGGCGTCTTCCAGTGCCTCATCGCCGAGTTCGGCATCAGCGCCGGCAGCGGCGACACGCTCGTCATCGTCGACGCCGACGGCGCTGTGATCGAATCGATGGTGTACCCCGGCGACGCCGCCGAGGCCGAAGACACGTTCGCGCGCCTGCCCGACGGCGAAGGCGACTTCGGCGTAGCCCGCCCGACGCCGCTGGCGCCGAACGTGTCGCGCTAGGCGCCGAAGGATCGCCGGCAGGGAGCCTGCGTGGGAGAGGGGCTTTGCCCGCCGGACGCAGTTGAAGCTGCTGTGGACGCGCCCGCTGTGCTCGCGGTCCACGCCGCCGCCTGCGGCGTCGGGCTTGAAAGCGTCCTCTGGGCAAAGCCCCTCTCCCACACCTCCGTTACGCCGTCGAACGGATAGAGAAAATGGGTGGGGGAGCGCCCACTCGCTCTCGTGTCTTGCGACACGACGAGTGGACGCGGGACATAGCCCACGTGACCCAGACCTAAGGCGC
>JBCCRV010000364.1:0-7435 GCA_039201085.1 Myxococcota bacterium
CATTCAGGATTACCTCTTCGAGAAGCTCGGCTCCGCCGACCAGGAAACGCTCGACGTGCTCGAACGGTGGACGACGCACCGCCCACGCGAACACTTTCTGCAGTAGGGACAGCCGCGTTCGCGACCCCCTCGTTTAACTGAGGCGCCGAGCGGGCGCGTAGAACGCTCAGCTCAATCGCAGGATGTGACGGGCTCGAGGCATCCGCGCGTGCACTGCCACTCGCCGTAGCACTGGCCTTCGACGAACCAGTAGTTCTCGCACGGACGCTCACACATCCGTACCGGCTCGATGCTTTCGGTACAGAAGTTGTTGGTCAGACACCCGTCGAGGCATTGCCAGTCGTTGGCGCACTGGCCTTCCGCGTAGTTGTGATCGGCGCAGGTGTAGCGGCAGCTTGAGGCCAGCGGGCCCTCATCGCCGACGACGATCATCTCGTCGAGCAGCGAAGGTGACTCGACTTCAAGGTAGCGAACCAAAGTGGAGGTGGCGAACGCGAGGGGCGGCGTTTCACACGTGGTGTTGACGCCACATACGCCTACGACGGAGCACGTGCCGGTGGCGTTCGGTACGTAGTCTTGCCCGCTAAAGGCGGCGGGCAGACCAGCGAGCGCAAGCTCCTGCACGGCATAGACGCTTCCGCCAGAGGTGCCTCCGAAGATGTCCGCCGAGTAGGAAAAGGAGACGTTCGCGTGAAACGGGTTTTCGTCGAAGGTGGCCCGATCGGTCACGACCCCTGGAGCCAGCTTCTGCGGGATGCCCGTGGGATGGGCGATTTGCATGACGGGAGTACCCGGTGCCGGCGTACCCCGCAGGATCGGCGCCACGTTTCGGCCTCGGACGGGGCGGTCGAGCCGGATGAGTGCCCAGTCGAGGTTGTTGGGTATGTCTTCGTTGCGAATTGATTCGACTGACGCGCAGGAGTAGATGCTCTCCGGATCGAAAAGCTCGCGGCCCGCGGTGAAGTCGAAGACCACGCGCACGTCGGCGCAGCGCGCGCGCTCCGCGGTGATGCCCGCGCCGCCCAGGCAGTGGCCGGCGGTCAATACGAGGTCGGGCGCCACAAGCGTCGCCGAGCAGAATCCCATCGCCGGTTGTTCCGCAAAGCGCACATCTTCACAGAGCGAGCGCGTGATGCGCAGCGACTCGACCCACGGGCTCATGCGATAACCCGTGAGCGCGCCGGCGTCGTCGCGGACCTCGTCAAGGGTGGCGCTTCGCGTGAGCATGGCCGACGAACGCGCCAGCGTGCGCATCGCAGCGACTCCATCGATCGTTTCGATGCGATCGTCACTCCCCCAAACGTCCGCCTTTCCGCCGACCGCCGGCGCGATCGGCTCGCCGTTTGGAGCGTCGACGGGCACGGCACAGCCGAGGGCGCAGGCTACGGCGAGGAGGAAGAGTCGCTGCCGCATGCTGTGAGGCTAGCACCGCGGGCGCACCGGGGAACGACGAAAGAGCGCCCCGAAGCGCCAGCTCCGCACGTCGAATGCTGGCCTGCTCAGCGGCGGGCACCGAGGTCGAGCAGCTGGAGGCCTTCGTCGTTGTAGGCGGCGAAGCGCGCATTTGGCGACAGGCTGAGCGCGTCGGCTGGCGTATCAACGGCGTCGGCCCCGAGCGTGAGCCGCCCGGAGTCACTGGTGATGAAGGCGAGCACTTCGCGGTCCGTGCTGGCGCCCACGAGGGCGTCCGCAAGCTGCAGCGTTTCCCAGCTTCGGGGTTCGCCGTCGGCGAGCACGATGCGCGCGTCGGAGCGTTCGTCTCCGTTCAACGCGCAGGTCGCATGGGCGACGAAACGGTCTTCCCGGGTCAGGACGGGAAAGCCGGAAGGGTCCGGGTCGCAGCTCAGCTCGGGCAGATCGATGAGCTCGCCGGCGTCTGTCAAAAAGGCAAAGGCGACGCCATCGCAGTTCGTTTGAACGCCGACGCCGCCAGCCGAGGGCGAGAGCATGACATCGGCGCAGGGAAGGGCGCGCTCAGACGTGGGCGCCGCGGGCGGCTCGGCATCTTCGGACCACTCGACGAGGGCGAGCGACGCACCGTTCGCGTAAAAGAGCCGGCGCGTGGCGTCGCTGCGCGTCAACGCGGGTCCGGCGTTGCCCGATGCGGCGAAGCGAAACTCGGCCCGGTCCCGTCGACGCACCAGCACGACTTCATCGGCCTCTCGGTAGGCGAGCCACGCGCCGTCGTCGGCAATGGCCGGGGCGACGCCCGGACCAACCTCTCGGGTGCAGCGCGTTTGGCAGGCGGCGGCGTCGTCGGCGCAGGTGGCGAAGCAGGCGCCGTTCTGAAAGACGCGAACGACGCTGCCGTCGGTCCAGAGGGCCGAGCCTTCGTCGCTGAGCGCGATCGCGCTCGCAGAGTCTCCCAGGCGCAGCGCCACGGCCTCCCTTTCTCCTTCGCCGGTCAGCTCGCTGACGCCGCACTCGGCGCGAAACTCGAGGCGCACGGGGTCCGCGGCGCTCGCGAAGGGTCCGCTGGCAGGAAGGGGAATGCTGAGCGCCTCCGAGCCGATGGGCTGCCAGTCGCCAAAGGAGAGCGGGCGCCGAACGCGGACCTCGGTTTCGCAGGGGTTTTCGGGGCTTGGGGTCAGGAGGATGGACGTACCGTCACCGAGGATGGCCGGGCAGCCGCACAGGACCTCTTCGTCGGCGCCCGTTTCCTCCACCCGCAGGTCCGGGCCCACTTCGGGAAGGCCACCGTCGTCGTCGCCGCAGCCCCAGACCCCGACAAGGCAGGGGCCGATAAGAAGGAAAAACGGGAAGAAACGGTTCATGGCGCGCATACACTCGCCGACAATTCGTCCCGGTGCTATGCTTTTTCAATGGCCGAGACGGACGACTGGGACGACCTCCCCACCTTTTCCAAGGATGCCGCCGGGGTGCTCAACGCGTCGCAGGCCTCGATCTCGGACCGGGCTCGAAAGAACGCGGACGAGTCGGTGACGATTGGCGGCGCTCAGCGCGGCGCCCAGCACTGCAGTCACGGCAGCCATGGGTCCCACGGCAGCCACGGCAGCCACGGCAGCCATGGTTCGCACGGCAGCCACGGCAGCCACGGCAGCCACGGCAGCCACGGCAGCCATGGAAGCCACGGTAGCTGGTAGCGAGCAGGCGCTTTGACGGCGCAGGCCGGTTCCGCTGCCCGGGGCGCGCCCAGACGCCTTCCCGTCATCGACGGGAAGCGCGGTACTGACGGGGAGCGAGATTTTTCCGCGCGGGTAAAGGCCAAGCGCGAGCGCGTTCACGTGCTCACGGGGACCGTATGCAACAACAACTGCATCTTCTGCATGGAAGAAGATCGCGAAGGCCGAAAGGTCACGAACGCCCGCACCGACGACGATTTGGTGAAGTGGATCCTGCGCGAGCATGAAGGCTGCGAAGAGGTGTGCTTCACGAGCGGCGAACCCACGACGAATCGACGCCTGCCTCATTGGGTGAAGATGGCGAAGGCCGCCGGCGTACCGCGTATCAGCATCATGACCAACGGCCGGGCCCTCGCGTATGGCCGCTTCACGCGCGGCCTCGCGAAGGCGGGCATCAACCGCTTCTACGTCAGCATTCATGGTCATACGGCGCGGCTGCACGATTCGCTCGTGCGTACACCGGGCGCCTTCGAGCAGACCACGGCAGGCATCGCAGAGATCGCGGCGCTTCGGCCCTACGGCATCGATCTGCATACGAGCACGGTGATCACCAAGAGGAACCTGCCGCACCTGGCGGAAATCTACCGTTTTCTGCGGGGTCTCGGCGTGCAGCAGGTGGTCTTCAACGTGATGCAGGCGAACGGGCGCGCGAACACTCACTTCGAGCGCATCTTTCCCCGCTACACGGAGATCGCCGAGGCCTTTGCGCGCTTCGTCGCGGAAAACGACGAGGCGCAAACGATGGCCTTTCTCGTCGACATTCCGCCGTGCACTACCGAGGCCGTGCCGGACTTCAACCGCGGCTTTGTGGAGGCCTACCGCCACTACGAAGGCGGCGGTGGCCACGACCAAGAGCTCGACGTGCAGGAGGTGGACGCCGATGGCGAGCGCCTGGCGTCCGTCGCGCGGAGCGATTTGGACGACGCCCTTCGGGAAAAGCGCGCGCGCTGCCGAGGGTGCCGCTACGACGGCGTGTGCGAAGGCGTTTGGTCCAACTATCTTCGGCGCTATGGCTGGGACGAAATGGAGCCCGTCCGCTGAGCGAGAAGGTGCTGAGTGCGAAGGTCTTCGCCGCCAAAGCGCGCGGCATAACCTGCCGCGATCCCTTGGCATTCGTTTCGAACTTCACAGCCTTCGCACCGGGCCGTGAAGGAACGCTTCGCGCCGTGCACCAGTAGGGAACGAAAGGGGCCCAGCACGCAAAGCGGCGCGCCCTCTAGCTCGACGTGCATGCCGGCGCGCTGGGCCGCTTTCGCGGCCTGAAGGGCGCGCGGCGCAGCCATCGAAAGGCGCGGCACGAGACGCTCTTCGCCCTCCAGCATGAAGCGCAGTCGCCACCGCACAACGCCGAGGCCGCCTAACCGTTCGCAGAGCTGGAGTAGATGGCGCATCGCCGGGCGGCTCACCCACGTGGCAACGAAGCGCTCGTCCCTTGGACGCTGCTCAAGGCGCGAGAGCTTCGCGGCGAACGAATCGTCACCGGCGACGAAGGCATGCATCGGCGCCGTGCTTCCGTGGAGCTCGACCCAAACGTCCGCGCCCGTTTGGGCGGAGCTTGTTGGATCCGTCACGCGCCTCCTCGTGGCGGCGGGGCCGCGTGGACGTCTTGAATCAAGCGCCTACTCGGCGGTGTCGAACAGGCCGTTGCTGATCTCGAGGGCGAAGGGCGCGCAGCTGGGCGCGACTTCACCGCGGCGGAAGACCCGAATGAAATGGGTCGCCGTGTTGTCGTTGCAGATGTTGCGGCCCGTGATGCCGGGGTCCGGGGCGCAGGGGCACTCGCCGATGCCCTCGGCTTCGTTGTAGAAGTCCGTTGCGAACGAGTAGTCCGTGAAGCCGGCGGTGCTGCGGCAGAGGCCGTCCGTGTCGGCGGGCGCATCGCAGCTTTCGCGAATCACTTCGAAACGGTAGGCGTCGTCGGGGTTGTCCGTGAAGCGCGCGCGGAAGTAGTAGTTGTCGCAGCTGGTGTCGGGCGTGTCGCCGCCGATGACGCGGTACCAGAGTTCGCGATCCATCGGCAGCGCGTTGGCCGCGATGACCATCATTTGCTCCGTGTCGTCCACGCGGCCGAGGTCGATCGCTTCGGCGCAACTTCCGCCTTGGCCGATGGCAGGAGTCACTTCGCACTCGCAGCCCGTGTCGGGAACGCCGTCGACGTCGACTTGGCCGGGCGGACAGCCGCAGCTGCCGCTGATGCACTCGCCGCCCTCTTCGGCGCACAGCACGCCCGGATTGCCTTCGTCTGAATCGCCGTCGCAATCGTCGTCGAGGTCGTTGCACTTCTCGTCGGCGCCCGGGAAGGCGTCGGCTCGGCCTTCGTCGCAATCATCCGCGGCGGTGGATCCGTCGCCGTCGATGTCGACGTCCGGCGGCAAACAGCGGCGGTTGCGGCACACGAAATCGCTCGGGCACTCGTCCGTGCTCAGGCACGTGGAGGCGTCGACGCAGCTTCCGTCCTCGCAGTAGCTAAAGCCGGCGCACGCGGGGGTGCAGCGCTCTCGGCCCGAATCGGTTGCCGCGTCGATCACACCACCGTCCGGCGGAACGACCACGCCCGTGGGCCGGCAGCCATCGTCGGCGTCGCAGTAGTTGCCTTCGCCACAGCTGCCCGAGTCGAAGTCGAAGCAGAAGCCCGAGACGCAGCGACTGCTGAAGCACGACTGCGGGGGCGTCGGGCAGTCTTCGTCGAGGGTGCACGTCGGCTCAGGACAGCTCGCGGGGTTTTCCGGCGTGCAGGTTTCGCTGACGCAGCGTCCGCCCTGGCACTGGGGCTGGTCGCCGACGCAGGCGCGGCCACCGCACGAGCGCGTGATGACGATCGTGACGGAGCCGCCTCCGCTCACGACGTAGGCGCGCGCGCCTTCGGCCACGGCGACGTCCCGCCGCATGAGGTCGACGGAGAACCGACGCATGCCCGAGGGAATGCCCGTGTAGCGCGCAACAATGCGACCGGTTTCGAAGGTGCCGTCGCCGCCCGCGACGGGCTCGCGCTGCTCGCGGCCTTCGTCGACGCGCACGATGATCTCGTCAAACTCGACGCCTGGCACCAAGTCCGTTTGCAGACGCACGGCGAAGTCGACACCGGAGTTGCTCGCGCAGCCAGCGGCGAGAAGGAGGGTCAGCGCGAGACGGCCGATGCGGGGCTGTCGAAACCCCCGGCGACGAAGCAATCTCAAGCCCTCCAGCATTCACGCAGGATAGAACAAAGCGCCGGTTTCCGCACGAGTCTCGTAAGTCCGCGCTCCATCGGTCAGTGCAGATCGGCCGATGGGCGAGCAAGCAGCCTCACCAGCGGCCCTTATAGCCCATCATGTCTTGCACCGCCGATTCGCTCATTTCAGCGATTTCCGCCTGTTCTTCGGCCAGTTCGATGCAGTCTTCGCAAAGCCGTTTGCGCTTGCCGCCGATCTTCATCGTTTCGAGATCGTCGACCAATTCCTTGCATCCCTGGCACTTTGGCATGGGTGCAACGATAGCCGGCGCGCCTATTCGGTGGCCAGCGTGTAGGGGAAGGTAGCCAGAACGGAGCTGCCCCGTGGACGCGGCCTGGGGAATCGCAGCGTGCGGTACGCTTCCGTAATGCACGTGTGCAGCGCTTCGTCGCTGAACTCGGACTCGTAAACCTCGGCGCTTTCGACCCGGCCGCGCGGGCCGACGAGGAAGCGCACGCGCAGCGTGCCCGACTGCTCCGAGCGTCGAAGCGCGGCGACGTAGCATTCGTTGACCGCGGGGCGGACTTCCTGGAGCACACGCTGCATGCGCGCGGGAGCGATGCGCCCGGGCCTGGCCGGGGCGAGGATCGTGCTCGGCCGCGAACGGGTCGCGTTCGGTGCGTCGGCGTTCGCTGCGTCCGCGGGGGCGCCATCGGACGCGGCCGCCGTGGCGGCATGGGACGTCGCGCCGTCCGATGGGTCGGAGCTTGAGCCGTTCGATGGCGGCGTGTCGGACGACGCGGGTTCATCGGCGGGTGCGTCGCCGGCGTCTTCGGCAGATGGCGGTCGCGCTTCCGCTTGGGCCGGTGCCTGGCCTTCTGCGTTCGCGTTCGCCGCGTCTTCGTTCGCAGAGCCTTCGTCGCTCGGCGCCGAACCTTCCGAAGGCGAGCTCAGGGCAGCGGCGGATTCGGGCTCGGAGGCGCCTTGGGCGGCGCCGCCGCAGGCAGCGACCAGGCTAAGGAGCGCGAGGGGCGCGCGGCAATGTGCATGAAAGCTAAGGAAAGAAGTCACGGGGCTCGCTCGCCGGCGCGATAGCGCGTTTGGCGGCGAGCTCCATACAAAAGCGCCGCGCAGCGGCAG
>JBCCRV010000365.1:0-7427 GCA_039201085.1 Myxococcota bacterium
GCCACGGCCGTGCCCGAGACGCTCGGCAGCGGCGGGATCGTGCTCCCCGACAAGTCGCGGCTTCCGAAGGACGGCCCCGGCCTCGGAACCGATGCGCGCGGCCGCCACGGTTTCTATGACGTCGTCAGCGCCACCGGACGCTACGGCGAGTTTCCCCAAGCCGTGCTCCTCAACTACGGCTCGGGACGCAACGCTGCGACCAACCCCGAAGCCCGCATTCGCGACTACCTCGTGCAGGTCGATCCGAACAACCCGGATCTCTTCTTGGGCAAGGCGTACCTGAACCTTGGTCTGACCGACGTCTTTTCGAACTTCTTCGTGCTCGAGCGCCTTCGCCCGGCGCCGGGCGCCGAGACCGTCGAACAGCCCCTCCGCGCCCAAGCGCGGGCCTAGCCCGGAAAAGTCACCATCCGACGCGCCCTCGCACACTTCCTGAACATCACGGCTCCACTCATCACTAAAATACAGCCTGTATTCGTCGCTCTTCGCGAAGGCGTGAAGTCCACCTGCACGATCTTCGCGCCGGCTGGTGACTTTTCCGGGCTAGCGCCCACTCACAACGCACCATGACGCCCAAGCCCCGCGGCTCCGTCTGGCTCTATGCGCGCACCGTCGCCGAAATGGCGCGGGTCAGCGTATCGACGCTGCAAGAATCGCTGACCGGTTCACTCGACCGTGGCGTCATCGATCGAAGGCTCGATCAGTGGAGCGCAAACTGCGCGGACATCGCGCGCGCCCAGGTGATCGCGGCGGGCTTGGAGCACGTGGGGCGAGGTCCCTACGTGGTGATGTCGAACCACCAGTCAAACTTCGACATCGTCGCGATCTACCGGGCATTTCCAGGCAGTCTGCGAATGGTAGCGAAGCAAGAGATGAGCCGCTTGCCGCTTCTCGGCGCGGCCATGAACGCCGCCGAGTTCATCTTTGTAGACCGAAAGAACAACGCCGCCGCGCGCGCATCGCTCGACCTTGCCCGCGAGCGCATTCAAAGCGGCATCAACGTGTGGATTGCCCCCGAAGGCACCCGCAGCCGCGACGGCGAACTCGGCCCCTTCAAAAAGGGCGGGTTCATGCTCGCCCTGCAAGCGGGCGTGCCGATTCTTCCCTGCACCGTGACCGGCTCGCGCGATGTCGTGCCCGTGGGCTCGATGGAAGTGCATCGCCATCGGCGCGTACACGTGCGCTTTCACGAAGCGATCGATGCGCCCGCGTACGGTTTAGAGCGCCGCGACGCGTTGATGGCCGACGTGCGGGCGCGCATCGCGTCCGGGTTCGTCGCCGACCATTGAACGCCGGCCGTTCGATGGCGGAACGATTTGGATCGAAGCCGAGCATGAAGGCCATGTGGGTCCCGCCTCGGTCCGCGCTTCACCGGGCGCCGATCTGCTCTAAGCCCGCATCGCAGTGGCCGACGCGCCCGTGAGCGCGCACCGGCTCCGAGCGCAAGCAAACGTAAGATGTTTGTGAGGGCCATACGGACCGGGAACATTTGCGCCATACTGTGTGTCGACCCGCCATGCCACGACGACGACGCATTCTCATGGGACTCTCCGCTGCCGCAACGGCGTCCCACCTTCCAAACTGGGCCAGCGCCCTCGACGGCCCTGCGCGCACGCGCGTTCCGGCCGGCACACGCGCCCGCTTTTCGCTCGTGGAGCGGAACGACGACGGCTTCGTGCTCGAGCTCTTCGCCCGCGTGCAGCGAGCCGCAACGCTCACCGTCGGCGAGTTTGTGCTGACGAACGCCCGCGCGCGCTTTGGCAGCGAATGGCGCGAGGTCAGTACGCTCAACATCGCGTCGCTGCGCTTTGTGGCGAGCCGCCTGCCTCGGCGCGCACCGCAGCTCGCCTTGGGTGAGGGCGAGGAAGGCTCCCTCGGCACCTTCAGCGTGCAGGCTGCAGCGGGCGCGAATGCCTTCGACGCGCACCTCGAGATCGCCGGCCGGCGCGTGCGCGTGCCGAGCCTCGAGCTGACCGCCGCGGCGTGATCCGCGGCGACGCCCTGATCGCCTTTGCCTTCGGGGACGGCCTTCCGAACCTGCAGGACGCGGATGGGAGACATTTGGGTGAACACACCGCGCGCGCCTACGCGGACGCGTCCGCCGAGCGAAGGCTCACCTTTCACGACCCACGCGACACGAGCGGCTTTCCCGCCAACATGGCCGCGCTCCGCCAGGTCCAAGCGCACTGGGGCTTTGCGCTCGCCCTCCTTGGCGCGCCCACGCGCCACGCCACCCCTGCCCAACAGGTTCTCGCCCGCACTGGCCGGCCACGGGCCGCGGCCATCGCCGCATGGCTGCAGAATGAAGCGCCGAGCGGCGAAGTCGCCGCGGCCTACAAAGCGAGCCTCGGCTTCGGGCAACTCATTCGCTTTTGGCTGCTCGACGAATCGCTCGGCGACGCGCGCACCGAACTGCCGGATGAACGCGGTCTGCTCGCGCTCGTCGACGCCGAAGGCTGGCTGGTTGGCCAGCGTCATGTCTGCCCGGGCAGCCGCCGCGCCATTGCCGAGGGCTGGCGTGTGCTGCTCGGCGACGACCCTCAGGACTACGGCGCCAGCGCCGAAGACGTCGCCCGAGCGGGCGCCATCGCGCACGCGTCCGAAGGCCTGGCGCGCGCGCTAAGCGCCGTCGAAGGCGCGCTTGTGAGTCTCCACGTGGAAACGCGCGTTCGAAACGTTGCGGCCTTTCGACCCAGGGCCGAAACGATCGCGCTCCAGTACCTGCGCCATGTGACCCCCGAGCGGGCCGGTGCGGCGCGCCTCTGGGCGCCCCCGTGGGAGGCGAGCGCCCTCAGCGACGACGACTTATTGCCCGCGATCCTTCAGGCAATGAAAGAAGCCCTCGCGCCCCACACCAGCGCGCCCACCCTCAAAGCCATCCATCAGCTTTAGGGTAAAGGCGCCCAGAACCCACCAGCCTGGGTGCGGACGCTCCACTCGCCACTGCAAACGCCGACCGCTCCTTCAGGCACGCATCCCGAAACGCTTCGCGCTACACTCGCCGCAGCATGTTCGCGACGCTGAACCGAAGCCTCGACCTCGCCAAGACCACCTTTCGCGTGATGAAGCAGGATCCCGAGATGATCCTCTTTCCGCTCATCGGCGCCGTCGCGTCGATCGCCTACTCCGCACTGCTGCTCGCGCCGACGTTTTTCCTCGACACGATGGCTGCGCAAACGAGCGGGGCGGAGGGCACCGCCTTTGGCGCGCTCCAGTACCTCGCGCTCTTCGTCACGTACTTTGGCCTCGCGTTCATCGCGACCTTTTCGAACGTTTGCGTGGTCTACATCGCGAAGGAGCGCTTCGACGGCGGCGACGCCACCTTTGGCGATGCGGTGCGCTTCGCCGTCAGCCGCATTCATCAAATCGTGCTTTGGAGCGCCCTCGCCGCGTCCGTGGGGTTCATTTTGGCGCGCCTCGACCACATGGCGGACAACGCCAAGGGCATCGCCGGCGTCGTCCTGCGCGGTCTGCGCGGCGCCATCGGCTTCGCATGGAGCGTGGTCACGCTCTTTGTAGTGCCGGCGATGGTCTATGAAGGCGTAGGTCCGATCGACGCGCTGAAGTCGAGCGCCACCACCCTCAAGCAAACCTGGGGCGAATCGCTCACGCGCCACGTCGGCTTTGGCTTCATCAGCTTTCTGCTCTGGCTCCCCGGCATCGCCGGCATCATCGCCGGTATCGCGGCTATTTCGATCAGCGGCATTCTCGGCGGTCTGCTGATCGCGGGTGCCGTCGTGTACTTGATTCTCGTCACCATGGCGATGAGCGTCGCCAACGCGGTCTTCAACACCGCGCTCTACCACTACGCCCGCCGTGGCCAGGTCGTATCCGGCTATGACCAAGCCACCCTTCAGGCCGTGTTTGGCTAAATGACCAATCGCGGAGAACACCGATCGTGTTGGAAAGCGCGCTGGTCTCGTTCATCGAATACGCCGCCGTAGCCTATGCAAGAAGGGGTCGGACGAAGAGCGACTTTCCACACCGACGAAGCGTCTCCTCCGCAGTCGGTCATCTAGCGATTCGCGTGCATAGCGGCGCAGGTGTTGACGCAACAGAAAGCGGCGGCGCTAACCAACGCTCAAACGTGTCCTGTCGCGGCCAAGCTCGCCTCCGACCGGGACATGGGAATAGGCTGTGATGGCAGGCCGTTCGTCGCTGGTGAAGAAGAAGACACCGCGCCGACTTCGTCGAGCTCTTCTCATCGCCCTTGGCCTGCCGGCGCTCGCCCTCGGCGCGCTCTACGTCACGCGCCTCAGTTGGGGACCGGGGCTCATCGTGCCCGCCCCGGACCCCACCTACGCTCCCCGGCCCCTTCCCCGCGGGGTGGACCGCGCGATCGAAAGCGAGCGCACGGGCGCCCGCGTTCGCGCGTGGGTCCTGGAGCCTCCCGGCGCGGCGCGCGCCACGCTGCTCATGCTGCACGGCATTCGCTCGTCAAAAACGACCCGTCTCGCGGATGGAAGACGCTACGCGCAGCAAGGCTTTCGGGTCGTGCTCGTCGACTCACGCGGCCATGGCGAATCGTCCGGCCGCTGGCTGACCTACGGCATCGAAGAATCGCGGGACCTCATCGCCCTCGTCGACGTGCTCGAAGGCGAAGGAGCGCTCGCTGCCCCGTTGATGGTGCACGGCGTGTCCTACGGCGCCGCCACCGCCGTTCAATACGCCGCCGCGGATGCGCGCGTGGCCACCACTTTTGCGATCAGTCCTTTCACGTCGCTACGCGCCGTCGCCCGCGCCTACGCCGAGTGGATCGCCGGCCCCGTCGGAACGTTCATGCCCGAATCGATGCTCGACGACGTGCTACGCGAAGCCGGCCGCCAAGGAAGCTTCGACCCGGAAGCCGCCTGCCCACTCTGCGCTGCAACCGACATCCAGGGCGAACTCATCGTCGCCCACAGCCGCGACGATGAACGCATTCCCTTCGCCCACGCAGAAGCGATCGTGGACGCCGCAGGAGGCCCGCTAGTCGAAGTGCGGGACGCCAGCCACAATCAAACCGGCGCGAGCGAAGTGGTACGCCGGAGTGTGGACGAATGGCTGCGGCGCGCCGCAGACCGCGAAGCTTCGCCCGAATCGGGCGTCAATCGAACCCTTCGTGGGCCGGATGCGCAGGAAGGCTCCCCTCGATCCACCACGGCCGTCGAATGAACGCGCCAAGCTCCGGCTCAAGAACCTGATGGCACTCCGCGCACTGTGCGCGGCTCAGACCGAGTGCATCGGCCTCGGTCCGGTCGCAGATGAGGTTTGTCGGGAGGTCGCAGTACGCATCGCCGTGGCCCGGACCAAATCCCGGGAGGCCCTCCACGCTCCGAATTGGATCGGCCCACCATCCCGGGCGTGGCCGAACACGCCGATGGCAGCTGGTGCAGATTGGCTCTTCTACGCCCATGCACGCAGACTCCGCCCTGGAAGCGATGCGGGGATCCGGGCCTCGGTTGAGACGCTGTATCGTGTTCTCGCAGGTGGGCGCGACGTCTTGGACGGGGGGTGGGGACTGCGACGGGATCGGACCCGTTCGGCAGCTTTCCTCCGCAATCCATGCAGCCACGCACGCCAACTGATTGCCGGGAACGAGCGCACCCCCCGGCATCGGTGCGCCGCATGGGCCCTGACTTCCCGCCATCTTGATCAGCAGCATGCTTCGGGCCGGCTCTTCGGTGTCGATGATGGAAAGGTCGGAGCAGGTTTCATGCCGCGAACGACTCTGGGCCAGGCGTTCGAAGAGACGTGGCGACTCGTAGTCGCCCCAGCCACTTTGGGCCGCCTCCGTGGCGCTGTGGCACGTCGATGCCGCACACGTGTCGCGAAAGAAGGCGGGCGGATCGAAGTCCGGAAGCGAACACAGCGGCGCGTTGGCCAAGAGTAGCTCGCACCGGGAGGGACCCTCCGGCACCTCGACGGCCCCGCCGAAGCCGCGCTCCGGCTCAGGGACGTTGGAGAGAATCCATGCCGCCACGCAATCGAGTTCATCCTGCGACACCAACTCGCCGCCGGGCATGGGGTCGCCACACGCCCCCTGCGTGCCCGCGAGCTTCATGTAAAAGAAGCTAGCTTCCGGGCGCTCCGGGTCGAGCAGCAAGAAATCCGAACACGGTGCGTGAAACGACCTACGCCCTTGAAGCCGCGACCAAGCATTTGGCAGTTCGAGGTCTAGGTCGTGGTCCTGCGAACGCGCCGCCGACGAACTGTGGCAGTTGCCGTCAAAGGCGCAGCTACCGTGCTCCAAGCGATGCCCTTCGATTCTGTTGCCTGAAAAGAACGCGTCCATGGTCCAACCTTCGATTCTGCAGGTGGGAAACATCCGTTGAGCGGACGCATCGCGACCTACGTCCTGCACGCCCCCATCCGGTTGAGAGCTAAAGGGCTGAAAAGAGCCGTTGCAGCCGATGAGGAGAAGCGCGCAGAAGATTCGTCGCATGGAACCTGGGCGCACCATGAACCGCAAACGGCTCAAGCGCTGCGGTCTTTCTCGCTTCGCCACCGGTGTAGTGTCCCAACACCAAACGGAGTGTCAGCAACGGATGGTTTCAACGATAGCTACTGAGTCGGATCGAAAAGCCACGCCGCCACGCAGTCGAGCTCGTCCTGTGGAAGCAACCCGCCGCCGGGCATCGGCTCCCCGCACACGCCCTGGCTCCCAGCCAGCTTGATGTACAGAAAGCTGAACTGGAACCGCTCGGGGTCCAACAGCAAGAACTCATTGCAGGGCTCGTGAAACGACGCGCGCCCCTGCAGGCGCTGCCATGGATCGGGCAGCTCAAGGTCGAGTCCATGCTCCTGCGAAGCCGCAGCGCTTGAGCTGTGGCAGTTGCCATCAAACGCGCAACTCCCGTCTTCAAAACGATCACCTTCAATGCCGTTGCCGGCAAAGAAGTGCTCGATATCGAAGCCCTCGATCGAGCACTGCGGCCCGCAACTTGCACAGGGCACATCCGACGCGGGCCCAATGGGCGTAAAGGCGTCGGCGCAGCCGACCAGAACCAAGAGCATGAGAGTTCGTGGCATGCAGCCTAGGCGCTCAACGATAGCAAAATGGCTCAACAGTCACCGTACGACGCCCGAGGGCTTCGACGCCAACTCTGGGACCTCGCCGCTACGACGCGAAACGCATGCCGACCGAACGCCTGTGAACCCACGTCATGAAGGCCAAACTCCGGCTTCAAAGAAAATTCCATCGTCTTTTGAGCCATTTGCAGAGCGTCACGCGCCTATAGTGACGGCGTCCCTATGCCCGGTCCCGCTACGATGGCTATAGAGCTCATCCCAACAATCGCCGCTGCCATGTTTCCGCCAGCGCACACGACCTTCGGCCATCCGCTCACCGCGAGAATGCTCGGCATTTACTTCGGTTCAAGGACGCTATATCCCGCGCAACCGGCTCACAAACCTGGCCACGGCGATTTTTGGAATGAGCTCTAAAC
>JBCCRV010000366.1:0-7423 GCA_039201085.1 Myxococcota bacterium
CAGCTGCTTGACCTGGAGCAGATCGATGCCCGCCGGATGAAGCTGGAGCGTGTATCCGTTGCACCACTGTCTCTCCTTCATGCGGTTGAAGCATCGTTCGCTGCCGCGACCGAAATGAAAGGAGTGACCCTTAGCGTTACGGGAGACCACGGCAGCGCTCTCATGCTTGATTCAAACTGGATGGAAACGGCGCTCACGAACCTCACAGCAAACGCTCTGAAGTTCACGCAGGCCGGCGACACCATCAACCTTTCTGTTCACGACCAGGGCGACGAAGTCGTGTTTGAAGTTCGTGATTCTGGAGAAGGTATCGCTCCTCACGAGCTGGATTCGCTCTTCGAGCGCTTCACGCGAGGTGCTGGCTCGAAAACGGGGACAGGGATTGGTCTATCGCTCGTCCATGAAGCCGCACGTCTGCACGGCGGGCGGGTCAACGTACGTTCCACTGTGGGCGAGGGGAGCACGTTCCACCTCCATATTCCTCGTGTGGTGGCTGTTCACGACGCGGTCACGCATTCGCTCGCCGTGCATGAAGCAACGCCAGACACTTGCGTCGAGCGTTCCGGTCCAGATGCACTCGCGCCCCTCGTCTTCGTTGCGGAAGACAACCCGGACGTACGTACGTTCATTGCCGACGTATTGAGCGCCCACTACCGGGTACGTACGTTCCGCAATGGCGGCGAAGTACTCGATGCGGTGGTGGAGAAGACGCCCGATGCGTTCATCGTCGATGTGAACATGCCGGTCGTTGGGGGTCTCGACCTCGCGTCGGCGCTTCGAAAGACCGCTGGGTGCGAAGACACGCCGATCGTGCTCGTCACAGCCCGCGGCGAGCCAAACCAAGTGGTTGAAGGCTTCCACGCGGGCGTCAACGACTACGTGATCAAACCCTTTCATGCGCGTGAGCTCCTTGTGCGAACGGACGCGCTCGTACGCGCCAGAGAAACGACACAACGCCTGATTCGCCGCGAACAGCTAGCTACCGTGGGCATGGTCGCGGCATCCGTCGCCCATCAAATTCGAAACCCCCTCAACGCACTGATCAGCGGGCTGTCGGCGGTCCGGACAACATTGGAAGTAGCGACGTCACCCGGCCTGGACCCGCCAACAGCCCGAATGTTCGACGTCTTTCTGCGCGCGGCACAGAGCATTGACTCGGTGTCGGCTGATCTTCTCTATCTTTCGCGCTCCGACCGGGTCGCCTCCCAGCGATTTGCTCCAGGACGCGGTCTCGCCGCAAGCGTTCGACTCATGGAGGCGCGCTTCGCTGACTCGGTAGAGATCGACCACGCTATCGACGAAGAAGCGGAAATCGAAGGCTACCCTGGCGAACTCCACCAGGTGTTCATCAGCCTTCTTGATAACGCAGCGAGAGCCATGATCGACGGAGGCAGAGTCCGTGTACTTGGACGGGCCAACGAAACCCTCTACGAAATCGCTATCTGTGACAGCGGGCCAGGATTACCCGACGGGGTCTTGCAGCAGGTTCTGGAAGGGAGCCTCGCAACCGGTGCGTTTCCGAGTCGTGGAATGGGACTTACCGTTGCGGCCGGCGTCGCCAAACGAAACGGGGGCGCCATCTACGCGGGGACGAGCGTCTATGGAGGTGCCGAAATCCGCCTTACTTTTCCGTTGGCTGCCGCTTCCTGAGTTCAGTATGGCTGTAATCACGGATACATCTTCCGCACAGGCAAACGCACACGCCACTTCGATACGCGGACCGGCTGGCGACGGTCGGACCATGGCCCTTGCGGCGGAGCACCTTCGCCTTGCGGGAGGTGATATAGTCCCCCTTCGGGACGGGGCGAGAACTGCCGTACTCCTAAAGCTCCCCCGAGCTGATCCTCCCAACGTTCCCTAGCCATGCCCGCCAAGCGCACGACCACGCCGCCGCCGCCGTCTTCGTATCCCGTCCTTTTTGTGGACGACGACGAAGCCAACCTTGAGCTGGTGCGCTTCGCGTTGGGGACCGAGTTCGATGTGGCAACGGCGAACTCAGGGCCCGAAGCCCTCGAGATGCTCGTGGATGATGACTACGCCGTTGTCGTCTGCGATCAGCGCATGCCGGGCATGACGGGCGTCGAGGTGTGCGCGCGTGCGCGCGAACTGGCGCCTCATACGCACCGCGTGATCATCACCGCCTTCGCCGACAGCCACGCCGTCGTCGACGCGATCAACGAAGGCGCAGTCTCGGGCTATTTGACGAAGCCCTTTCGGGAGGACCAGCTCGCGCAGGTCCTGCGCGAGGCCATCGTTGCCTACCGTGAGGCGATGGATCTCCGGAGTGTCGGCTCAACGATGCTCGGCGAGGGCCTGAACCTCGCGGCGCGCACGGCGGAGGCGGAGATCGCCCACGACATCAACAACCTGCTCACACCGGCCTCGCTCGTCCTGCAGGCGGCTCAATCCGATCTGGAAGAGCTCCGGCGTGGGCCGGGCCCCGTTTCGCCGGAAGCCCTTTCGGACCTCGCTGGCGGCCTGGACGAACTTGCCGCAAGCCTCGCCGTGCTGCAGTCCTTCGTCGCTGCGATTCGTGAAGGCGAGCGCAAACTCGGCCGCGGCGTCGCGAACATTGGGCGCGTCATCGACGCCACCGCCCGAATGTTTGAGCCGCGTGTTTTCCCAACGGCGGAGCTCAGCGTGGAGGTTCTTGGCGACGCGGTTATTGCCCTGGAGCCATCTGGCCTTACGCAGGTGTTCGTGAACCTTCTTGTCAACGCCCTCGAATCGCTTGAGCGGCAGGGATCGCGAGGCAACATCGCGGTCCGCGTCCGCGTCGGGGAAAGCGCCGCCGAGCTGCAGGTGCACGATGACGGGGAGGGGATCGCAGCGGAGGACCTCGAACGAATCTTCGAGTCCGGTTACACCACCCGGGAAAATGGTACGGGCCGGGGGCTCGCCATCAGCCGAAGGATCGTCGAGGCCGCTGGGGGATCGATTCAGGCCAAGAGCGACGCTGGCGGTACGTTGTTCGTCGTTTCCCTGCCCATTCTGGGGTCGTCGCCTTCAACCCCTTCCTAGCTCGCCGTTCGTCCCACTTCGCATGCTCCGAGCAGATCTACAGCGTTACCCGATTCTGTACGTCGACGACGAGCAGGCAAACTTGGACACGATGGCGTACGTGCTCGGCACGACCTTTCATGTGGAAACCTGCGGCAGCGGCGAGGAAGCCCTCGAACGGCTCCGCCGGAAGGAGTACGCGGTCCTCCTCGCAGACCAGCGCATGCCTGGACTTACGGGCGTGGAGGTTTGCCAGCGCGCCAAGGAGCTCGCGCCGGACACCGTGCGGGTGATTGTGACGGCCTACGCCGATGCGCGCGCCGTGGAGGCCGCCGTTAACTACGGCGCCGTATCCCGCTACATTCGCAAGCCGCACCGGGCGGATGAGATCGCGAACGTCATGCGCGACGCCATCGACATCCACCGGGGGCGTATCGCGCGGCGCGAAGTGGAGGCGTACCTGCTGCGCACGGCACCGAAACTGGCTGTGCGGGGCGTCGAAGCGGACGTCGGCGAGAACCTGATGGCGCTCCTCGAACCGCTGCACCGCCGCGTCGAGGCGCTCGAGCACGCGCTCGAGGCGCGTGGTGCGTCCGAACTCGACACCCATGTACGCCACATCAAGACGTCTACGGAAGCCGTCTACTCCTACGGCGTGCGCCTCTGCATGGGCTCGCCCGAGCAAAGCCACGCCCGCTCAAACTTGGGCGACGTGATGGATGCGACCGTTCGCACGCTGCGTGAAGCCGTCGAGCGCATCGCCAGCCTCAACGTGCGCATCGATAGCGCGCCCACGGTGCCGCTCGAATCGGCCACCGCCTCGCACGTGATCGTTCACCTCCTAGCGGCGATCGTGGACTCGATCGAAGAAGACGGCGGCGAAGGCGCCATTGAAATGACCCTTCAGGAGGACGGGAACGCGGCCCACGTTGCCATTCGCTACGCGGGCATCGCGTCCCCCGGCCGCGAAGTGCGCGACGTCGGCGCCGAACCGCCCACCTTTCGCACGGTCCGTCACCTGATCGAGGAAGCCGGTGGCGCCGTTCGCTATGAGGGGGCACCACGCGGTACGTCGATCTCGATTCAGCTGCCCAAAATCAGCGACTAGCAGGTTGGTGAAAGACTCTGCGTCGCACGTTGTGGGCGGTTTGCGTCGGCAGCGCTGTGCGATTTACATCCGCGTATTGACAGACGTGGCACAAATCGAACGAGTGGTGCCGGCGTGAAGGGCGCAAAGCGCGCCGCGGAGTCTTTCACCAACCTGCTGTCCGCGCCGGTTAGACGGCTGACCAGTCACGGCGGGGGGCTGCCGCTCCGAGCGGACGCCGTTCAATTCCGCCGCTAGGCGGCGGAACTTCGCCGAATGGCTGTGACGGCGAGCGCCCCCCATCCGACGATGAGCAGCGTGCCACCGATGGGGGTGATCGCGCCCAGGAAGCGCGGCCCCCCAAGGGTCATCGCGTACAGTGTACCGGCGAATACGGCCGTGCCCGAAATCCATGCGTACGCGCAGATCCGCTCGGCGAGCGACGCCTCGCGGCCCTTCACGAGGGCGGCCAGCGCGACAAGCGCAAGGGCATGCACGAGGTGGTAGTGGCTCGCCGTCTCCCACCAGCCCATCCGGAGGGGCCCGTCCGGATCGCCTTCGAGGGATGCTCGAAGCGCGTGGGCGCCGAAGGCGCCAAAAGCGATGGCGAGGGCGCCAAACACCGCACCCACGGACAGAGCAAGCCGCTGCATGCCATACCGTGAAGCGTGATCGACTCCGACGCACCCCCCCTTGCATCCGGCAGCGGCAGATGCGACGCCCAACACATGATTCGTTCGCTCGCCGTGCTCCTCCTACTCGGCTGCGGTGCAACACCCGCGCCCGTGCCCCAAGCCGCGCCCGACCCCGCACCTGTGACCGCGTCTCCACCGAGGCACGACGACATCGTGGCGGATCTGAACACCCGCGCGTTGGAAGGCCAAGCGGCCTACACGCTACACGGCGTCGAAGTGAGCGACCCGTTTCGCGCGCTGGAAACGGACAGCCCCTTCACGCAAGCGTGGATCGAAGCGCAAAATGCGCGCACGGCCAACTTCCTCGAGGCGGAGGATGCCGGGCGGCGAGAGCGCCTCGACGCGCTGCTGTCGATCGGCTCGATCGGCTCGGCCCGCTGGGGAGGCGAGCACCTCTTCTTCTCAATGCGCCCCGGCGACGAAGAGCGCGCCAGCGTCTACGTGAAGGAAGAGAGCGGAGAGCGCCGCATCATCGACAGCCGCACCCTCGGTGAACGCGGCGCCATCGACTGGTACTTCCCGTCACCGCGCGGCACCTACGTCGCGTACGGCGTTAGCGACAATGGCGACGAGGCGAGCACCCTTCGGGTCGTGAACGTGGAAACGCTCGAGCTGCTCGATCTTACGATTCCGCGAACGAAGTGGTGCAACCTTGCGTGGCTGCCCGACGAGTCGGGCTTCTATTACACCCGCTACCCGGGTCCGGGCGAGCCCGGCTACGACGAAGCACAGCCCCTCAGCTACTTTCCCGCAATCTACTTTCACGGGCTTGGAAGCGCGCCCGAAGCCGATCCGCGCGTTTTCGTATCGGAGCGCGGCACCGACTTCCCGGGCCCGCACGTGTCGCCCGACGGCCGCTATCTGACGCTCACGGTGTTTCGTGGCTGGAGCGCCAGCGATGTCTTGCTCTTTGATCGCGGCCGAAACGGACGTGCGGCGCCGGACGAGACCCACCGCATCGTGCCCGTCGTGGAAGGTGAAGACTCGATCTCCGAGGGCGGTGTGTTCGACGGTCGACTCATCCTACGCACCAATCGGGACGCGCCCCGCTACCGAATCGTGGAAGCGAACGTTCGCCGCCCGAACCGATGGCGCGACCTCGTCCCCCAGGGCGAAGGTACGATTGAAGACTGGGCCGTCTCCGCCGGCGGGGCCGTCGTTACGCATGCCATCAAGAACGTGCGCTCCGAACTTCGCGTCACGAAGGGGCGCAGCACCCGAACCATCGACCTTCCCGAAGGCGCAGTGCGAAGCCTGGCGGCAAGTGGCGCCCACGGGCGCGTGGCCCTTCGCTTCGAAGGCTACACGGCCACGCCACGCGTGCTCACCTTCGACACCGACGGAGACGAGAGCGCCCCGGAAACCGTCGTCGCCATCGATGGTTCCGTGGACCTCAGCGGCATGGTGGTCACCCGCCAACAAGTGCGGTCCGCCGACGGAACGGAAGTGCCGTTGACACTCGTGCACCGCGGCGAGCTGCCCACGGACGGATCGGCGCAGGTCATTCTGTACGGCTACGGCGGCTTCAACGTTTCGCTGCTTCCACGCTTCACGCGTCATACGCTTTACTGGCTTGAATCCGGCGGCATTTACGCCGTCGCCAACCTTCGCGGCGGCGGCGAGTTCGGCGAGGCGTGGCACCAGGCGGGCGCTCTGGCGAACAAAGCAAACGTGTTCGACGACTTTGAAGCGGCGGCGCGCCACTTGAGCACGACGGGAGTCAGCACGCCCGAGCGCATCGCGATCATGGGCGGCAGCAACGGCGGCCTGCTCATGGGCGCCATGATCACGCGCGCTCCAGACGCGTTTGGTGCAGCGGCTGCGTACGTCGGCCTCTATGACATGGTCCGCTACCACCGCTTTCCGCCGGCGGAGCTCTGGATCAGCGAGTACGGCAGCGCCGAAGACGAGTCGCTCTTTCCGGTGCTGCACGGCTACTCGCCCTACCACCGGGTTGAAGCGGGAGCGGCCTACCCCGCCGTGCTCATCGAAACGGCGGATCACGATGGACGCGTGCACTGGGCCCATTCGACGAAGTTTGCGGCGGCACTGCAGCACGCGGCGCCGGATGGATCGATCTACTTTCACATGGCCCGCGCCCAAGGCCATGGCGCCGGAAGCAGCCGCGCCGATATGGTGGAGAAGTACGTTCGTCTCTACGCGTTCCTCGAACGGACGCTACATCGCAGCACGGAAAACAGCACCGAGAGTATGGACCGATGAAGACCTCACCCTTCAATCAAAGCGCGCCCGAACTCGCGAACCAGTTCGACGACGACACGGCCCTTCGGGCCCTGCTCAAGCACGTGATTCCTCACGAGCAGCATGAAGCCATCGAAGCCGACCTTCGCGAAACGGCGGAGGCGTGCGCGGCCCTCGACGCGCTCAGCGCGGAAGACCGGGCGAACGAGCCGACGTTGACCCAGTGGGACGCGTGGGGTGAGCGCATCGACCGCATCGAGTTGACGAAGACCTGGCATGCCGCCGAACGCGTCGCTGCGGAGCGCGGCATCGTGGCGGCGGCGTACGAAAACCGTTTCGGCGACTCCGCCCGCGTGCATCAGTTTGCCTCCGCCTACCTCTTCGCGCCGGCAAGCGACTTTTTCGGCTGCCCCCTCGCGATGACGGACGGCGCCGCCCG
>JBCCRV010000367.1:0-7416 GCA_039201085.1 Myxococcota bacterium
GGAGCGGAAAATACAGTCCGTATTTGAGCGGAAAGAAATGCCTCAACGATTTCGAAGGCTTGTGCGAGGGCGCGCCATCTGGTGACGAATGCGGGCTAGAGGCCGAGCCAGCCGTAGGCTTTCGCTAGCGCGTCTTTCCCGCCGCTCTCCACGATGGCGCCGTGGGCGAGCACGAGGCGGTCGAAGTCCAAGTCGAGCAGAGCGCCCATGTCTTCGCGCGCGAGGTCCTTGTCGGTTGCCAGCTTTTCGAGCAGCGAGGGGCGAACGCCCGGGTAGCCGCCCACCAAGCCCATCATGAAGCGTGCGCCAAAGGTGTTTTCCTTCGTGATGTTGAAGACGAGGTCGCAGACGATGAGCGATCGGCTTTCGCGGTGAAGGATCACTACCTCGGACGTCATCGGAATGAAGCGAAGGGGAAACACGTACACTTCGTCGCCAAAGGGTTCACCGGGTTCGGCGATCACCTCGTCGAAGGTGAGATCCTGCCGCTTGTCGTGGAGTCCTTGGGGAGCGTACGAGCGAACCCCATCGTCGAACCACTCGCCGGCATAAAGATGGTGAAACTTGCTGGGCGCCAGCACCCAGCGCACGTCGGTGAGTTCGTCCCGAAGCGCGTCGCTCTTTCGGATCGGCGAATAGAGCAGGGTGCCGCCAGCAAGCTTCATAGCGGACATACGCGTGCCGATGTTCGCGCCCAAAAAGTTCTGGTCCGCGTAGTAGGAACGCAAGGTCATCGCTGGCCTCCTCGCGGGCTGCCCCGCTTACGACGGCTATAGGGCCGCGCGAACGAGCAGGAAGGCAATTCCCGCAAGAACGACCGAGGCGACCAGGAGGCCCGTGTAAAACACGCCGTTGCTCGTCGCGACCGGTTCGGGGCTGGGCGCCGAACTCAGGTGAGGTGCGCGCGGCGCCGCGGGCAGGGTCTCGGGCGTGGCACTTGGCGGCGCCACGGGCTGCAGCGTGGGCTCGTCCGGAACCGGCGCGGGTGTTGGAAGCGCGGCCGTCGCGCCTGCGGGCTGGACCGGCTCGGGCTGGGCATGGGGCTCGGGTTCCGCTTCGATCTCTTCGAGTTCAGAATCGAGGGCCAGGGCGCCGCTTTCGACTTCGGCGAGGATGCTTGCCTCGATCGAATCAACGCGCGCGTCCTGCACGGTGTTTTCCGCGATCGAGTCGAGCGCGTCCAGGCCCGCGTGCTCACTTCGCGGCGGTGGCGGCGCCGATGCCGGACCAAAGTCGTCCGCTTCGATGCGCGACACGGCCCGTTCGCGCTCGCGCCGCACGTCGACGATCTCCGACTCAAAGTGCTCCGTGAGAAAGGACCCAAAGCGAAGGGCCGAGGCCCGCAGGCGCTGGCGAAGGGCGAAGTCCTCCAGTGCGTCGCGAAACTTCGCCGCCGTCGCGTAGCGGTCGGCGGGGTTCGGCGCGAGGGCCTTATCAAGGATGGCCTGCAGATCGCCTTGGCCCGGAATGCCCCGGTCGGGCAGGGCAGGCACGTCGCCGCGCTGGGCCTGCGCGAGCACGTCGCCGTTCTTCTTGCTGTACATGCGGCGACCGGCGCAGAGCTCCCAAAGCAGAATGCCCGCGGCGAACACGTCGGCCCGCGCATCGAGCTCTTCACCGCGTGCGTGCTCGGGCGCCATGTACCCGGCTTTACCGGCCACGCGCGTTTGCGCGATCGCATCGTCGTCCGACGTCGACTCGGCGGCCTTGGCGATGCCGAAGTCGCAGAGCTTCACTTCGCCCTCGAAGGAGATCAGCACGTTCGAGGGCGATACGTCCCGGTGAACGAGCTGCAGCGGCCGGCCTTCATCGTCGCGCTTGCGATGGGCGTAGTCGAGGCCGCGAAGGGTCTCGATGATGATGGCAAAGGCAAACTCGGCGGGCAGGGCGATGCGGCGTTGGCTCAGCCGACGGAGGAGCTGGTTGAGGTCGAAGCCCTCCACATACTCCATTGCCAGGTAGAGCCTGCCGGCCTGACGGCCGAGGTCGAAGACCTGCACGATGTTGGCGTGGTTGAGCTTGGCGGCGAGGCGGGCCTCCGCCGAGAGCAGCTCGATGAACGCGGGATCGTCGTCAAAGGCGGCGCGAATCTCCTTGATCACGCAAAGTCGGTGGCCGCCCAGCGAGTTGCTCATGCGGGCGAGGTAGATCTCGGCCATGCCCCCGCTGCCGATCTGGTCGAAGAGCACGTAGCGCCCAAAGGCGCGCGGCAAAGTCACCGCCTGTGAAGAGGCAATCGCCATGTTCCCCAACGCCGGTCATGATGGCTCAGGCCGGCGTGCGCAAGCGCACGCGGGGCATCGCCCGGCGAATGGCGATGGCGCCGTCCACCACGGCCAGGCGAACGATGTCGCCCCGGCCAAAATCGCCGGCCAAGAGGCCCGAAGCGAGCTTCGCTTCGACCTCGCGCCCCACGACGCGGGCCATCGGCCGGGCGCCCAGGGCCGGGTCGAAGCCGCCCCCATCGATGAGCGCGTCGAGAATCTCGTCGTCGACGCGCACCCGCACCCCTTGGGCGGCCATGGCGTCCGTGGCCCGTTCGACCATGCGTGCCGCGATTTGCCGCACGTTTTCCCGGCTTAGGGGCGCGAAGTAGAGGGGCTCGTCGATGCGGTTGAAGAGCTCCGGCGGCAGGGCCCGTCGAACGGTGGCCAGCACGCCGGCGGTCTTCGGGCGCTCCTCGCTGAATCCGATCGAGCGTCGCACGGCGGCTTCGGCGCCGAGGTTGGAGGTCATCACCACGATCGTCTCGCGGGCGTTGACCGTCAGCCCGCGTCCATCCGTCAGCCGCCCCTCGTCGAGCAGGGGAAGGAGCGAGAGCAGGACCTCCGGATGGGCCTTCTCAATCTCATCGAGGAGCACGAGCTGGTACGGGCGCCGACGAAGCGCTTCGGTGAG
The DNA here is from genome assembly GCA_039201085.1 of Myxococcota bacterium. Taxonomy (GTDB): domain Bacteria; phylum Myxococcota_A; class Polyangia; order Polyangiales; family Houyiibacteriaceae; genus JBCCRV01. Next base: position 2,899 of record JBCCRV010000367.1, read on the forward strand.
CTGACCGCCCGAGTCGTGGCCGATGTACCCGGGCGGCGCGCCGAAGAGGCGGGCGACGGCGTGCCGTTCGGAAAGCTCGCTCATGTCGAAGCGCGTCATCGGACTGCCCGGAAAGAACACGTCAGAAATCGCCTTGGCCATCTCGGTCTTACCGACGCCCGTCGGCCCGAGAAAGAGGAACGTGCCCTGCGGTCCGCGGCCTCGAAAACCCGCCGCCGACTTGCGCAGCGACTCGGCGATCGAAAACACGACGTCTTCGTGGCCCACAACCCGCTCGCTTAGCAGCGACTCCAGCTGGAGCAGGCGCTCGCCGTCGTTCATCAGCAAGCGCTCGACGGGCACGCGGCTCGACTCGGCGATGACGGCGGCCACTTCCGCGCGCCCGACGGAGGCTGCACCCATCCGGCCCGCCCGCGCGCACGCGAGGTCGAGCACGCCAATGGCCTTCTCCGGCAGCCGGCGCTCGGGCACGTAGCGGGCCGAGAGCTCGGTGGCGCTGGTGAGCGCATCGTCGTCGATCGTGACCTGATGGTGCTGCGCGTAGCGCATGCTCAGACCTCGAAGGATGCGCTGCGTTTCCGGCTCGCTGGGCTCGTCCACCGGCACGAGCGAGAAGCGCCGGGCGAGCGCCGCGTCCGGTTCGATGGCGCGCCGGTACTCGGCTTCGCTCGTGGCGCCGATGCAGCGAAGGCCGCCAAGGCGAACCTTGAGCTCTTCGCAAAGCTCGGCGGATGCCGCCAGCGTGTGAAGCTCGTCGATGAACAGCACAACGTCCTCGCCGGAGGCCTCGATTTCGGCGGCCAGCTTGGCCAGCCGTTCGGACGCGCTGCCGCGCGTGGCGGTGCCACGGACGAGGGCGCCGACGGAAACTTCGATGAGCCGCGTCTTTGCGCCCTCATCGTTGAGGCGATGGGCAAGACCTGCGGCCACGGCCGTCTTGCCGACGCCCGAAGGGCCGATGAGAAGCGGGCTATTGGCCGTGCGTCGCCGAAGGATGTCCAAGAGCGCGTCGATTTCTCGTGCGCGACCGACGACCGGATCGAGCACGCCTTCGGCTGCGAGGGCGGTCAGGTCCCGGCCCAGTTCCGCGAGTATTGGAAGCGCTTGGGGCTGGGCGTCGCGGGCTGCGTCGTTCTCCACGACGGCGCATCCCCGCGCGCGGTCGTACTCGATTGGGTGGGCGTCTGGGCGCACGGTGAGCGCTTCGGTTCTTCGACCGCGTCGTGCGGACGGTCGTCGGCTGGTCTTCTTCTTCTTCCTGCGCCCCGGCGCCCGGCGCGGCGCGCGGGGCGCCGGGTAGGGTCGCGCCGCGACTCGCTGCGGCGAACCGTCAAAGCGCTCGAGAAGGCGCTGCTGAAGCCGCGCCGGTCCTGCGCCCATGCGCGTTAGGCTGCGATGGCCCGCCGAGCGTACGTCGCGGGTCATCGCCAGCAGCAGATGGGCGGCGCCTGGCGCGCCGTGACCCAGACGGGAAGCCAGCACGCGGGAACGCTCAAGCACGCGCTCGAGCGTGCCAGCGGCTTCACCATCGACGATGCGCAGGGCGTTGAGCAGATCCGTCTCGCGGACGCCCTCGTCGCGCAGCATCGTGGCCACGGCCTCGTCCGTGCGCAGCATCGCGAGAAGCACGTGCGCGGTGGAGGGCTGCTGCCCCTTGGAGCGGGCTGTTCGCTCCGCTTGGGCGACCAAGCTCTTCATGCCGAGCGCGGTCCTCTTCATGCCGAGTGCCGTCATCGTTCCTTTTGCGCGTATTGGGCCGCCCTCTGCGACCTTTCCCGACATACGCGCGCAGGGTCCAGCGCTCCAAGTTTTAGGCATGAATCCCTGCGCATTGCCGCCGTCTGAGGCCCGCCGCGGGCCTTTTGTCAGCGGCGTAAAACACGCGCCGTGCTAGCCTCGGCGCCATGCCGAGAGAGCCTGAGGAGCCTATGAGCCGATTCGAGTCCAACCTTTCCCGCCGCCAGCTCTTGGGCGGAGCGGGGGCCATCGTGCTGGCCGGCGCGCTTCCAACCGCCGCCGAAGCGCAGCGTCTTCGGGCCCGGGTGTTCCTCACGCAAGCGCGCATCCCGCGAAACCTCTCGGAGCGCCGGCTCATCGCCTTTGCGCGCCGGCACCGCGCCCGCCGCCTTCAGGAAACGACCGACCAGGCCGTCGCCGACCGCGAATGGCGCGCCAATATGGTGACGTCCTTCAACCGCCCCGTCGGCGACACGGAGTTTCAGATCCTCTTCTACGACCTCGAAGAAGGCCGCCGATTCATCGCGCCGGCGATGAGTACCTTCGTCAATAACCGCGAGGAGAAGACCTTTGTGCAGCGCATTCGCCTGGAGCGGCCGCACTTCGCACCGAACCGTCGCATGGAGCTCGTGGTGACAGTGCGCCGGCAGGAAGTCGGCCGTCAGCGCTTCGAGACGGTGGGCGAGCGCATTCGCCATTCCGGTCAGGTCGACTTCACCAGCGACGACTCCTAAGTTCAGCGCGCCGTGGCCGATCTCCATTCGCTGCTCAGCGCTCTTTCGAAGGGGGGCGCAGGCGATCCCGTCTACGCCCTCGTCGGTGACGAGCCGCTGCTCATTGGGCGCGCCGTGTCCGCCCTGCGCGACGCGACGGTGGGCGATGCGGGCGTGCCCGGCTTCAACGAAGACCGCTTCGCCGGCAAGGAAACCAACGGCGCCGCCGTCGCGGCGGCGGCCAGCACCTTGCCCATGATGGCCGACCGACGCTTCGTGCTCGTTCGCGCCGTCGATGGAATGAAGGAAGCGGACCCGCTCGTCGCGTACATCAAAGAGCCGAACCCGAGCACCTGCCTCGTGCTTACGGCGACCAAGCTCAACGGTTCGACGAAGCTGGCGAAGGCCCTCAAGAAGGGCGGCTTTCGCTACGACCACAAGCCGCTCAAGGGCCACGCGCTTCAGGACTTCGCCCGCGCCGAAGCGCGCCGCCTCGGCCATCCGATGGACGGTGCAGCAGCCTTCGCGCTTTGCGACGCGATCGGCGAAGACCTCTCCAGCCTCGGCGACGCCCTCGAGCGCCTCAGCCTTTACGTCGGCGCCGAGCAGCCCATCACCGCGGAGCACGTCGGCATTTGCGTCGCGCGCGTGCGCGTCGACTCGATCTGGGCCCTCGTCGACGCCGTCGGCATGCGCGACCGCAAGCGCGCGCTGACGGCGGCGAGCTCGCTCCTGCAAAGCCGGGAAGCGCCGCTGCGCATCCTGGCGATGCTCGCGCGCCAGCTGCGCATCGTCGCCCGCATGCGCGAAGGCCTCGCGTCGGGCCTGTCACCGCAGGACGCCGCGAAAGCCGCCGGAGCGCCGCCCTTTAAGGCGCGCGACCTAAAGGAGTCGGCCCGCCGTTTCCGGCTCGACGATCTCCGCCGCGCCTTCACCGCCATCGCCGAAGCAGACCTGCTGCTTAAGGGCAGCAAACAGCCAGGCGACGTGGTGCTCGAACACACGATCATGCGGCTCTGCTAAGTTGGGTGTCCCTGTAGCGTCGCGTTGTCTGGAACGACGATGCGAATGCCTTCTACGAGCGCAGCCTCGGTACGGGCGACGTCGCCCGCCGCGACATCGTCAACGGCACCGACGCCAACGAAGCCGCCGGCGTGCAAAACGGCAGCACGGGCGCTCGCCGCCCCGCCGCCGTCTACTTCGCCAGCAACGTCGACCACCTGGGTTCCGGAGGCGCGGGCGGCGGCGCGGACACGTCCGTCAACCGCGGCGGTTTCGTCGAAGTCGAATACGGCGAAAGCGGCAACGTGCTCTCCACCACCGTGCGTGGTCAGTGTCGTGACACCTCGCCCTCGGCGACGGTGCTTTGCGATGACCCGGGTGGCACGGACCCGGCGGCCCGCGCCAGCCACCTGCGCGACCACTGCGACTGCCAAGTCGAGCAGCACTACCAGTACCGCTGGGACGCGCTGAACCGCCTGGACGAAGCGCGACGCTACGACCGCGGCGCCGTGCGCAGCAACTGGGAGCTGCAGAACCGTCAGCAGTACCGCTACGACGGCGCCAACCAGCGCCGCGTCAAGCGCGTGCGCGATGGCTTCAGCTACGGCGCCGGCATGAACGGGCAGGACGGGCTCGAGCGCGTCGCGCTTTGGCCGATGCCGGGTGACTTTGAGCGGCGCGGTTTGACGACCGGTGCGCTGAGCTACGACGCGAGCGTCGCGCTCGGTACGGAGACGCAGTACTTGGTCGGCGGCTCACGGCTGGTGTGGAAGGACAGCTCCGCCGGGGTGACGCCGTTTACGCGGGTGGCCCGGCTGACGGCCGCCGTGCCGGACTTGCTGCAGTCGACGGTGGCGACCGTGGACTTGCTGAACGGCGATGTGCTGGAGCGCGGGACGTATTTGCCGAATGGCGTGCGTGAGGTGCTTCGTACGAATCAGTCGCTCGGCGCGTTTGCGATGGAGCCGACGGGGTTCACTGGGAAGGAAGGGGATGATGAGGTTGGGCTGATTTATTTTGGCCACCGGTATTTGATGCCGCATTTGGGGCGGTGGGCGTCGGCGGA
>JBCCRV010000368.1:0-7397 GCA_039201085.1 Myxococcota bacterium
GCCCGCTACAAAGGCCAGCGCATGAACACCTTTGACCTTCGCCGCCACGCTGCAGTCGCAAACCTGCTCGAGGTCCGCCACGCGATGGCGGCCTAAAATTTAGCGGTTCGCCTCTCTAGGGCGTGTCTTCAGACTCGCGCATGCGCCTTCACGCCCCGCTCATCATCGATTTCGCCATCTCTTCGGCTTGAAATCCGCCGGGGATTCCTTCGCCTCACAGACGCAAACTCGCCGACGAGCGACCACGAATCCACACGCGCGAGTTTGAAGACACGCCCTAGTCGGACTCTGAGCCGTCTTCCGCGCCCACAACTTCGGCGCCGGCAGCCGCCGCGACATCCCGGTGGATCAGGAAAGACTTGCAGATCGGGCATTGGTGAAACTGCTCCGCCCGCTGCACTTCGATCGCCAGCTGGGCTGGAAGCGCCATGCGGCAGCTCTTGCAGTTCCCGTCCTGTTCCACGATCGTCGCTGCGTCGTACTTCGCCTTTTCCTTGAGGCGCTCGTACATCTTCATCATGCGCTTCGGGACCTGCGCGGCTAGTTCGTCGCGACCGTCGAGCACCGTGCTCTTTTTTGCTTCCAGCTCGGCGATACGGGCTTCCGCCGCCGTGGCTTCATCTTCGAGGATCGCCTTCGCCTCGCCAAACTGCGACTCGCGCTCTTCGAGCACCTTCGTCTTCGATTCGATGACCGTCTCGACTGCCTCGATGTCCTGTTCGCGCTCCGGGATGGCGCGGCGGTTCGCTTCCACCTCGCGCTCGGCGGCGTCCACCTCGCGAAGATTGCGGGCTTGCGACCCCTTCGCTTTGGCCTTCTGAAGGGCTTCCACCTTCAGCTTCAGGTCGAGGTTGCGCTCGTCCCGAATCGCCTTCGCCTGCGCGAGCTGCTGTCGCTCCGCTTCCAGCAGGTTTTCCAGTACGGAGAGGTCTTGGCGGAGGCTTGCGAGCCTCTCGGGCAGCTCCTTGAGTTCGCGTTCGAACTCCTTCGCCGCACCGTCCATTTCAGTCAACTTTGCAAACGCCCTCAGCTCTTCGAGCACCCTTGGACCTCCATTGCCGCTGGACTACTCCGACCGCGCCGTGGACGCAAGCGCGGAGATTTTGTTCGTTGTGGCGTCCGAGCGGATGGCCGCGCCATGGCAGATTCGCGTGAGCCGTCGCTGGGAAGCTCAAGGCCTGTGCGCGGCACGATTCGACGATCTCGCGGGCAGCCTTAAAGAATCAAGCGCCCGCGCGATGGCGCGGACGCTCTGGGTAGGCCCACCAGGACTCGAACCTGGAACGAACCGGTTATGAGCCGGCGACTCTAACCAATTGAGCTATAGGCCCATAAGCTCAGCTCTCCATGAAGCTTCGAAGCTGCTTGCTGCGGCTTGGATGACGAAGCTTCCGAAGCGCCTTGGCTTCGATCTGACGTATGCGCTCGCGCGTCACCTCGAAGTCCTGACCCACCTCTTCGAGGGTGTGATCGGACTTCTCGCCGATGCCAAAGCGCATCCGAAGGACCTTTTCCTCGCGGGGCGTTAGCGTCTTTAACACGCGCCGCGTTTGGTCCTCGAGGTTGCCGTTGATGACCGCCTCAACGGGCGACACCACGGACTTGTCCTCGATGAAGTCGCCGAGGTGGGAGTCTTCCTCTTCACCGATGGGCGTCTCGAGGCTGATCGGTTCCTTGGCGATTTTGAGGACTTTACGCACCTTCTCAAGCGGCATTTCCATGCGCTCGGCAATCTCCTCGGGCACGGGCTCGCGACCGAGCTCCTGTACCAGGTAGCGCGAGGTGCGAATGAGCTTGTTGATCGTTTCGATCATGTGCACGGGAATGCGAATGGTGCGAGCCTGGTCTGCGATCGCACGGGTGATCGCCTGGCGAATCCACCACGTCGCGTACGTCGAGAACTTGTAGCCCCGGCGGTACTCGAACTTATCGACGGCCTTCATCAGACCGATGTTGCCTTCCTGAATCAGGTCCAGGAACTGCAAGCCACGGTTCGTGTACTTCTTTGCGATGCTGACGACGAGGCGCAGGTTGGCTTCCACCAGCTCCGCCTTGGCGCGCTCCGCCTGGCGCTCGCCCGTATGGAGGGCGCCGTACGTGCGACGAAGCGTTTCGATGGGCTGGCCCATGTCTGCTTCCACACGGCGAATCGACTTGTGCGCTTCGCGGATCGCTTCGTCGGCCATCGCCAGCGACTCAGGGCTTGCGCCCGACTTCTTCAGCGCACGCTTCGCCGAGGCCTTGTCCGCGTCGAGGTCCTTTAGAAGCTGGCGAATGCCCTTCTGGTCCAGGCCGCCCACGCTTGCGCCGGCGTTTTCCGCGGCACGCTCCGCACGCTCGATGCGACGGATGTACCCCTTGATGCGCGCCACGACCTTGTCGATTTGCTTTTTGCTAAGGCCGACGGCCCGGAGCGTTGAAATGCGCTCCGCGCGGTTCTTCTCCAGCGTCGCGTGATGGCTCTTGCGGGTGCGCTCAGCGATCCGACCGCTGAGCTGGGCTTCGACCTTCGCCGAGCTGCTTTCGAGACGCTTCACCTTGTCGATCGACTTGATGATGCGGCTGCTGATGTCCTCGGGCGTCTCGCCTTCGGGCAGGACCTTCACCACGTCTTTGATGCGCAGCTTGCCCTTCTTGAGCGATTCACCGATGTCGATGATTTCGCCGACGCCGACCCGTGAGTTTAGGATGACGTCGAAGACGCGGTTTTCGCCGTCTTCGATGCGCTTGGCGATCTCGACCTCGCCCTCACGCGTGAGCAGCATGACGCGGCCCATCTTGCGGAGGTACATGCGAACGGGGTCGTTCGACTTCGTCGTGTAGGGGTCGCCGGAAGGCGGAAGCACCGAGTCTCGCTTCGCCTTCGCAGCGCCGTTCGCACGGTTCTTCGCGGCTGTCTCGAGCTTTTTTCGCGCCTGCGAAGCCGAATCGACGACTTCGATCTCCTCGCGCTGAAGACGAACGATGAGGTCGTCGATTTGGTCCGACGTCACCACGTCGGGGGGCAGGGCTTCGTTGACCTCATCGTAGGTCAAAAAGCCTTGAACGCGCCCGCGTTCGAGCAAGTTCTGAATCTCGCGGCGGTCCTTCCCCTTGCGGCCGCGTGCCTTCGGCTCAGGCGCTTTCGACGAACTGGCGGGTGCCGGATCGGCCGTGTTGCGGCGCTCTTTGGCCTTGCGCGCGCTGGCCTTCTTCACCTTTGGCACCGCGGCCTTCTTTGGCGCTGCTGCCTTCTTGCTGGACGACGCCCGAGTGGACTTTTTCGCCGCCGCTTTCTTGGGTGCAGCCCTCTTCGCCGTGGCCTTCTTCGCTGCGGCTTTCTTCGCGGTGCGCTTCGTCGCCTTCTTGGCCGCCGTCCTTTTCGCGGCCTTCTTCGTCGCCGCCTTCTTGGTGGTCTTTTTCGGCGCAGCCTTCTTGGTCGCGCGTGCGCGACCCTTCGCGGCGGTCTTCGTGGCGCGAGCGGACGTCTTCTTAGTGGCCCGCGCAGCCGTCTTCTTGGTCTTGCGCGCCGCGGTCTTCTTCGCGCTCTTTCGAGCCTTTGTCGCCATGTCTACCTCAATCCCCGTTCATCCTCACGGGCGCACGCCTTGTCGTAAAAGCTCAAGCCGCTGCCGTGTTAGTTCGTCTGCCAGTTCGTCGTTGCCTTGACGTCGAGCCTCGAAGGCCCGCTTCTGCAAATCCAACGCTTCGCGCTCCCGCGCCCGGGCTTCGAGCCGGGGCAGGCTTTGAAGGAGCACGCTGCGGGCCGATTCTTCATCGCCCGCGGACGGCTGAACGAGCCGCCCTTCAAGCCAAGAGAGTGCTGGATTTCCTGCAAATTCCGCGGTTAGCGCCGACGCCTCCACTTCCCCACAACTGCCCACCATGCGCGAAGTGGCTTGCAAGATGGCCCGAAGATCGGGATCCGTCAAAACGGAGGCGAATCTTTCCGCCTCGGCGGAATCGAGCAGCCTCGGCTGATCGACAAAGACCCCCAGAAGCTCCAGCTCAATCGGATTAAAGGTACGCTTTTCGGTCCTGGGCGTGGGTGCCTCGGCGGGGGCCTTTTCAGGCGATCGCCGCCGCCGCTGACCTTGGCGAAGACCGCGCCGCAGCTGGCGGCGCACCGCGTCGATATCCCGCACCTCAAAACGCTGCGCGACGCGCTCCACGTAGAGTCGGACCTCCACGGGATTGTCGACGGCGCGCAGTACCGGTCCGAGGCTCTCGATGGCGGCGGCCTTCTTTGCGGGGTCACCGATGCTCTCGGCGGCGCCTTGATCGATGAGGTACTCGACGATGTTCGGCGCCGAAGAGACCCGCTCACGAAGGGCCTCTTCTCCATGTTCGGTGAGAAACGAGTCCGGATCGTCGCCCGGAGGAAGGCCCACCACGGAACACTGAAGCCCAGCCTTCGCGAGGATCGGGTGAGCCGAGCGCACGGCGCTTCGGCCCGCGCGGTCACCGTCGAAGAGAAGGACCACGCGGTCTGCGAAGCGCCGAAGCAGCGTTGCCTGTTCGGCCGTGAGGGCCGTACCCATCGGCGCCACAGAGTTGCCAAAGCCGGCCTGGTGCAGTTTGACGAGGTCAAAGTTGCCCTCGCAAATGAGTGCATAGCCCTCCCGGCGTGTCTGTACGCGCCCTTCGTGCAGGCCAAAGAGCACGCTGCCCTTTGTGTAGAGCGGACTCTCGGGGCTGTTGATGTACTTCGGCGTTTCGCGTGCATCGTCGCCGGGCGGCGGCGGAAGCTCGCGGCCGCTGAACGCAATGATGCGGCCTTGGTGGTCGGCGATCGGAAACATCAGCCGATGGCGGAAGCGATCGTAGTGACCGCCACCGCCGCGGCGCGGTGCCACCAGACCCATCGTTTCCGCGTCCTCCATGCTTGTGCCGCGCTCTTGGAGGAAGCGAACCAGTCCATCCCAGCCGTGGGGTGCGTAGCCGAGCCGAAAGCGCTTGATGAACTCCGCGCTCACGCCGCGCTCTTCGCACATCGTTCGCGCGAAGGACGCCCATCGGTGCGTGCGAAGGGACTCGGCGAAGAACCCCGCCGCAGCGTCCATCACATCGACGAGCCGCTCTTCTCGGCGCTTGCGCCGGCTTCGCTCGGCGCTCTCTGCCGCGTTGGCTTCGGGGATCTCGACGCCCGTTTTGGACGCCAGCCGGCGCGCAGCCTCGGGAAAGCTGATGCCCTCAAGCTGCGTCAGAAAGGAAAAGACATCACCGGAGGCTTGGCATCCGAAGCAGTGAAAGAAACGGCGCTGGGGGTGCACGTAAAAGCTGGGCGTCTTTTCCGCATGAAAGGGGCATAGGCCCTTGAAGGATGCGCCGGACTTCGAAAGGCGAACGTACTCGCCGATCAGCTCGACGATATCCATTCGCTCGCGAATCTCCGCAATGGTCTCGTCGGGAATCATGCGCGCCCAGTCTGCCGCGAGAATGCCAAGTACCACCTCTAGCCGGCTGGGCACGGTATGCAAGGGGCGCATCCGTCGCCGACGCGTGCTAGACCGCGTTCTTCCGCAAATGACCGCCCTTCGCCCCCAAACGCGTGCCTTTGTTGCGCGGCGACTCGCCAAGCCGAGCAGGCCCCAGCGCGTTGGTTGCATCCGAGCCGCGCGCACCGCTCGCTCCGCCAGGAAGGCAGTCTAGTCCGATGGCCGAAGGCCCGAGCGAAGCCCCGCAGGACGCCGGTTCGGATTCCACACCGCCTGGCGGCTCGCAGCCGCGGCCCGAAGATCGCGGCCTCGCGGGGCTCTTTGCGACATACCTGGCAGTCACCGCGACGCTCTTCGCGATCACGCGGCTTCGCGGACTGCCCTGGATGGACGAGGTGGTCTCCCTCGCGGTGGCCGCGCTCTTTCTCTTCGTGGCGATCGCACGTGTCGGCTACGCGCTGGCGCCGCTTCAAGCCCACGGCATGGCGCTCGGCGGCCTCCTCGCCCCGGCGCCTCCGGGCGAGGGACCCGCAGTGTTCGATTTGTTTCGTCTGCTTCGTGAAAACGGCGCGTCGATCCTGCGCGAGACTGCGGTCGCCCTTGCGCTCGCGACGCTCATCTTCCCACCGTTCATCTTTGCCTTTGGCTATTGGAACGGACTCTCCGGCTGGCCGGCGTTGCGCATGCCGCCCGAGTTCATTGCATTTTCACTCGCTCAAATCGTGGCCGTGGCCATCCCGGAGGAGGCGTTTTTCCGGGGCTATATGCAGACGCGCCTTCGAGGGCGCCTCCCCCTTTGGAGCACGCTCATCCTTCAGAGCGCGGCCTTCGCGTTCGTGCACCTCGCCGTCGACGGGCAGCCGGCGCGCCTCGCCGTGTTCTTTCCCGGTCTGCTCTTTGGGCTGCTTCGCGCATGGCGCGGCGGGATCGGCGCCGCCGTCGTCTTTCACGCTCTCTGCAACATGCTCGCTGAGTACTTGCGGCACGCGTGGCTCTTGCCCTGAGTGCCTGGTCGGTTCGCGGTGGGCAGTCGGCGGATGCGGTTGGCAGTCGGCAATCGGCAGGGGGCGGTTCGCGGTTGACAATTGGCGGTTCGCGGTGGGCCATTCGCGGTTGGTGACGGTGCGGATGGTGCGGATCGGAGACAGGTGAAGCGCTGGCCCTTACGCACGGCGACGGGTAGCGTGCGCCATGCTCATCGCGCCCCCCAACTTGGCCATTGAGAACGTCGTTCGCTTGGCGCTGGAGGAAGACATCGCGCGCGGCGATCTCACATCCGACGCGTTGATACCAAAGGACCAACCCGGCAAAGCCGATGTGCGCGCGCGCGACGCCCTCACACTGAGCGGCCTGCCGGTGATCACAGCGGTGTACGCGCGGGTTGACGCCGGCGTCCGCGTCACGCCGCGGGTGGAGGACGGGGCCGATCTGAAAACCGGCGACGTGGCCGCTACGCTGGAAGGTCCCGCCCGCGCGCTCTTGCTGGGCGAACGCGTGGCGCTGAACTTTGCGCAGCGCTTGAGCGGCATCGCGACAATGGCCCGCCACTACACGTCGCTCATCCCCGAAGGCTGCGGCTGCCGCATCGCGGACACGCGCAAAACGACGCCCGGCCTGCGCGCCTTGGAACGCTACGCCGTGCGCTGCGGCGGCGCCCACAACCACCGCAACGATCTCTCGAGCGCCGTGATGATCAAAGACAACCACATCGCGGCCTGCGGTGGCGATGTTCGCGTGGCCATCGAACGCGCTCGTGCGCACGCGCCGCACACGTCGCGCATTGAGTGCGAAGTCGACACCCTCGAGCAGCTTGAAGTCGCCGTCGAGGCCGGCGCCGACGTCGTCATGCTCGACAACTTCAGCGACGAAGAAACGGCGCGGGGCGTCGCCTACGTTCGCGACCATCAAATGCGCCCCACGATCGTCGAAGCCAGCGGCGGCATCACCTTTGAGAGGATCCCGGCCCTCGCGCGCGCCGGC
>JBCCRV010000369.1:0-7373 GCA_039201085.1 Myxococcota bacterium
CGCCGAAGCCATCGACGCGCGCCTAACAGACGCCCAACACCGCACGCTCCTGCACGGCGATGCCAAGCTCGCCAACTTCTGCTTCAGCGCGGACGATCCGGTCCGGGTTGCCGCCGTCGACTTTCAATACGCAGGCGGCGGCTGCGGCATGAAGGACGTCGCATACCTTCTAAGCTGCCTTTCGAACACGCGGCTCGAACGCCACGCAGAGGACTACGTCGACACTTACTTCAGCGCCTTGCGAAAGAGACTCGGACCCGAGCTGGGAGCCTCCATCGAAACCGAGTGGCGAGCGCTCTACCCTTTTGCCGTCGCAGACTTCGAGCGCTTCCTCGCCGGCTGGGCACCCAGCCACGCCAAGCGTGGCTCGTACGCCCAGCGACTGACGCTCACGATCCTTCAAGCTCTCTAAGCAGACCTTCAAGTGCACGAACGCGTCACGGACGCCGAGAAGCGCGCACTGAACGCGAAACGTAGGCTCGCCAATCGATGCCACCAAAGCCAAAAGTTGATGGACATCGGCCCGTACCTTTCCGACCGGGCGGGTCCACCGCGGCACGCTGCAAACGTACTCAGCCCCTCAATGGACAGCATCGCTCGAGCTGCGGCTGCGACGATTCTCCGCCTCGTCTCAACCTACGGGTGTTGCCTTGTCGACGGCGGCGAACACATCGACCCCGGTCACGATTAGTTCGCCGGAAGGTCAGCAACGCGTTGGCGAATCGTTCCAATGAGTGCGCGGTCCGTTTCGCTGGGCACCCACACCGCACCGCAGAAGTCGACCGCAGTGTTTGAATGCTGGAGAGACAGAAACACCGGGGGCGGAACAGACCCGATGCCGTCACGAAGCGTCACCGAATGAAAGGCCGTGCCCCGCCGAATAACCAACACGCTACAAAGGGCTTGCGGGTCGTCCAGACGAAGCCGAACCCCTCCCTCGCGCCTCGCAAGGAACGTCAGTCGACCGAACGCCGGAAAGAGCACCCCGCGAACCGTCGGCGTTCCGTTGAGAACGCCCTGCTGAACATAGCCGGGCCGAGTAGACGACCCCGCAGCGTTTGCGACAGGCACGGACTCTACGGCGGCTTGTTGCGCAGGTACTCCTTGCCGCGTGTCGGTCGGCTGCGCGTCACTGTTCATGACCCACACGCCGTCACCGCTCAGAACGTATGTCGCCATGCGTTCGCAACCGCGCACACCGTAGGAACGGACAAATCGACCGCGACGTTGAAGCGGTTGGAACTGAAGTCGCGCGACGGGGCACTGCAAATCGAAGGTCGCGCGTGTTTGAAGGTCACGCCGAAACCTGCGGTTTGTCGCGCACGCGAAGTTGCCCATTGCCGCAAGAACCACCGCAAGCATCAACGCTCCGCCGAGCACTCGGGTGACGAGCCCCCCTCTGCTAGCAAATCCCTTCACATCACCGGGGTATCACGCCCAACATACACGGACCAGGAGTTCTTGAGTCCCTCTCGGCTCAAGAACTCCCGCAGTTCTGAGAGAGGCTCAACCCTTCGGGCCGTACGCGTAGGCGCCACCCTTTTCGAGTGCCGTCAGGTACGCGGGGCGGCTTTGAAAGCGGTCGACGTAGGCGCGGATGTTGGGGTAGCGGCTGAGGTCGACGCGGTTTCCGGCGGCTTCGAGGGGGAAGCTCATCATGATGTCGGCGCCGCCGAAGTCGCCGGCGAGCCACTCGCGGCTGGCGAGCTCGTCGTTCACGAAACCGAAGTTCTTGGCGATCTCGCCGTCCGTATAGGCGCCGTTGATCTTGCCGGCGATGCCCTTCATCACGGGCTTCAAGAAGAAGGGCACGGGCGCCGTTTCAAGCTTGAACATGAGCAGCTTCACAAGCAGCGGCGGCATCAGGGAGCCTTCGGCGAAATGGCTGTAGAAGCGGTAGCGGTCGAGGTCTTCGCCGCCCTCCGGCCGAAAGCGTCCCTCGCCGAAGCGGTCGATGAGCGTATCGACGATGGCGCCGCTCTCGACGTAGGTGCGTCCGTCGAGCTCCACCGCGGGCGCTTTTCCAAGGGGATGGGGTTCGCTCAGGGCGGCCGGAGCGCGCATGTCCTTGCCCCGCTTATGAAGGACCAGCTCGTAGTCGATGCCCAGCTCCTCGAGGAGCCAAAGAACGCGGTGGGAGCGGGAGTCGTCGAGGTGATGAACGCGCAGCATGGACATCCATCTGAGGCCCTTTGGCACGCTTTGCAATCCGGCGCTTTCTCGGGGCGCGAAGGGACCTAGCGACCAAGGATGGAGGAGTTCGACGTAGCCATCGTCGGCGCCGGTTTCGGCGGACTCGGTGCCGCCGTGGCGCTCGCGGACTCGGGAGCGCGCGTCGTGCTCCTCGAGCAGCTCCGCTACGCGGGCGGCTGCGCCTCCACCTTTGTGCGGGGCGGCGCCCGCTACGAGAGCGGCGCTACGCTCTTCAGCGGCTTTGGCGAAGGCCAGCTTTTTCGAAAGTGGATCGACGAACTCGAACTCGATGCGCGCTTCGAAGCGCATGATCCGCTCGTCACCCTTCGCACGCCGAACTTCAGCTTCGCCGCCGCCCCAGAGCGCGCGACGTTCATCGAGCGCATCGTGGCGCTGGAGGGCGTACCAGCCAAGCAAACGCGGGCGTTCTTTGCGGAGCAGGAAGCGATCGCCAACGTGCTCTGGGGGCTCTTCAATGCACCCGAGCTGCTGCCGCCCTTCAGCGCGCGCATGGTGCTATCGCACCTCCGGCGCCTGCCGCTCTACCTGCCCGTGCTCCGCTACGTCGGCAAGCCGCTCCGCGCTGTTCTAGAACGCCACGGACTCAGCGGCGTTGAACCGCTCGAGGCGTACCTCAACGCCGTCTGCCAAATCACGGTGCAGTGCGGCATCGACGAGGTGGAAGCGCCCTTCGCCCTCGGCGCGATGGACTACTACTTTCGCGGCACGGGGCATGTGCACGGCGGCATCGGTGAGTTTGCGGGCGCCGTCGTCGAGGCGCTCGCAAAGCGCGGCGTCGACGTGCGCTACTCGACGGCGGTCAAAAGCCTGAATCCGGAAGGAAACGCCTGGCGCCTGCACACGCGCCGCGGTGAGCTGCGCGCGAGAAACGTCGTCGCCAACCTCACGCCCCACGCGCTGCAGCGGCTGCGGGGCTTTGAGGCGAACGACGTACCGAAGAGGCTCCGCGCGCTGAACGAACGCGTCGAAGGCGGATGGGGCGCGGCGATGCTCTACCGACGCCTGCGCGCGGATGCCCCCCTATCCCCCCACGCCCATCATCTCGAACTCGTCGCCGACCCGTCGGCGCCCTACCAGGACGGCAACCACGTCTTTTGTTCCGTAAGCGGCGCGAGCGAGCAGCGAACGAAGAATGGAGAGCGCACGCTCACCGTCTCGACGCACGTCGACGCGCACACCCTTCGTTCCGACGCCGACGCAGCGGCCACTGTTGAAGGCGTCCAACAGCGCATGCGGGCCACCATCGCCATGCTGGCGCCGGAGCTCGACGATGCGATGACGCACGAGATGACCGGAAGCCCCCGCACCTTTCAGCGCTTCACGGGCCGCGACCATGGCTTCGTGGGCGGCATTCCGCGCCGAGCCGGGCTGAGCGCCTACCGCGGCCTCTTCGCTGGCGCCATCGAACCCGGCCTTCATCTCGTCGGCGACTCGGTGTTTCCCGGACAGAGCACGCTGGCAACGGCCCTCGGCGGCGGCCGGGTCGCCGCGCGCGTGCTCGCCGACTTCGGCGCGCCGAAGCGCCTACCCAAACCCCCGAGCCGCCCGGCCCTACCCGTTGGCGAGGCCGCCGAGTAGGGCTGTCGACGCTAGCGCCGACGTCGCCAGAGGACGAGCAGCGGAATCAGCAGGGCGAGCGCGGCACCGCGCCGATCGCGCTGTACGCCCACACGGCATCCGCATCCGTCGCCGCCACCGCCGCCGCCGCCCATGTCGGCGCCTGCTTCGGGCAGCGCGCCGTCCATGGTTGGACCCGCGTCTTCGCCGGGCCCTGGACCGGCGTCAGGTCCCGGACCTCCGTCGGTTACGGGACCCGCATCAAAACCCGGGCCCGCGTCCATCCCGGGGTCGACCGGGTCCGGCGGGGGCACGGGAATGTTGGGGATCGCAATCGGCGCGCGCGTCGCGGGCTCCGGGTCGTCGGCGTTGAGGGCGCCGTCGCCGTCCCGATCGAGGGCGCGCTGGCCCGTACCGGGCGGCCAGCAGGTGTAGGTCACCGGACCCTCGGCGAGGTCTTCAAGCATCGTTCGGCTCAGGGGCTCGACCGCCGCACTGTCCGGCACATAGTTCGCGCCGTCGTAGAGCAAGCTCCACAAGCGGCCGCGGAAGGGCGCGTGGGCCACGAGGTCGCATTCGGTTGCCCGTCCGCCCCCGGCAAGAATGAAATCGGCGCGCGCCCGCGACTCGAGCAGGCCGGCGCGCTCCGCGCCCTGGGCGCCGACGACGGGCGCAAACTCGCTGTCGAAGGCCATCATGAAGGCTTCCATGTCCCGGCGACGGTCGAGCGAACCAAAGCCGCTGAAGACGCCCGCCGTGAAGAAACGCAGGACCGTGTCCGTGCTGCCGTCGTGCAAGAAACCGAAGCCGCGGATCTGCGGACCCATGTGCTCATGGCCGATGGCGCCGTCGTCGAAGAACGAACTCTCGGCCATGCCGAACATGCCGACCTTCTGGTAGAGGTTTCGCAGGTGCGCGACCTTCATGTCCTGCGTCTCGCCCTCGAAGGTCGTGCGACCGTCCGAGCCGAAGAAGCCACTTTCGCGATCGTGCCGATGGCAGCCCTCGCACGTCGCCACCGGATCGGCGAAGAGGTTCTGAAAATCGTTCTCGCCGCGCGCCTCGTTCGCACGAAGCGAGTTGTCCAGGTTGCGAATCGGGTTCGGCGGGTAGTGAATCGTCAACGCGAAACGGGCGAAGCGCGCCATCTCTTCCTCCGTCAGCGTGCTGCTACGGCCGAGCAGTCCCTCGAAAGCCCCGTTGAACGCTTCAAACGCCGCCTGCTCATCGAGCGCATCGCCGTCGTAGCCGCCCGTGCGGTCGCCTCGCCAGTGCATCGGCCCGTGGTTCGACATGCCGCGAAAGCTCTGCGTCGTCATCGGTCCCTTCATCGGATGAAAGGGCTGGTCGCCGCCGATAGGGCCGCGCGGGTTCGGGTTGCTCAGCGTGTCGCCGTCGGGGTCGCCACGATCCCACGCGAGGCCGTCGAAGTCGCCGAAGACGTGGCAGCTGCCACACGCCGCCTCGCCGTGGGCCGAGGTCGCGAGGGCGTCGTAGAGCGCCGGGCGACCCACGACGGCCACGGCCGGTTCGGGCGTGTGCATCGGAAGGCGAGCGACCTCGGCGCGCGCCACCAGATCGACCACGGCCAAGCTGTTGTCGAAGCGGTTCGACACGTAGAGCCGCTGGCGCGCTTCATCGAGCACGAGGCCGGCCGGTCCGCCCGGCCAAGGGTCGCGCAGCGAAATCACCCGCTCGAGCGCCGACGACACCTCGCCCGCCTGAAGCTCGGCCACGGAGAGCACGCCGATCGTCGACGAGCCAAAGGCGGCGACGTAGAGCGTTTCGCCCAACCCATCGATCGCGAGCGCCACCGGCTGGGCCAGCGTTCGCCAGCGCACATCGGGCCCGTAGCTTTCCGCCTGGTAGTCGATGTGCGGGTTCAGGTGCACGGGCGACACATCGCCCGCGGGATCGATCACCGTAATGCGGCTCTCGTGCAGATGGCCCCGCAGCGTACCGCGGCCCGGCGCGCCTTCCGCGCGGGCGAACTCGCCGCTTCCTTCGAAGCGCACTTCATTAAGCGCTTCCGTATTCGCGACAAAGACCTCGCCGGAAACCGGGTGTACGGCCATCGCGAAGTTCACCGTGCCCACGCCGCTGTAGCGCTCAACGCGGGCCGGCGTGGCCGCTCTCGCGTCGATGGCAAAGACGTCGTAGTCCGGCAGGTCGAAGCGCACCGCGTCGGACCAATCACGGCCGAGCTCATCGACGAAGCCTTCACCACGGTCTCGCACGATGAGGCCCACTTCTGGCGCCGCCTCGCCCGTGTGACTGCGGTTTGGCACGGGCAGACCGCCGGGCCCCGTGGCGCAGGCGCGCGCACGCGCGCCGCCATCGCACACGGTGCCTTCGCCAATGGTCGTCGTACGGTTGCCCGAAAGAAACACCGACGCGTACACGCGGCTACCGTCCGGTGAAACGGCGAGCGCACGGGGCACGTCACCAAAGAGGTTCACGATCTGCGGCGCGCGGGAAAGGTCCGTGCTTTCAAACACCCAGACGTCCGCGCGGCCCTGACCCGGAGAGTTGTACGCGCCCGTCGGGTCCGCCGTGTTCTGCCCACGATGGGCGGTGGCAATGAAGGCGCGCTCTCCGGCAAAGACGATGTCCCGCGGTTCATCGCCCACCAGCAGAGTCGCGATCACATGCGGCGGCGAAGCCTGCACATCCACCACGGACACGCTGTCCGAAAGGTGGTTGACCACCCACGCGCGCCTCGAACCGTCCATCGCCACCGCGACGGGCTCGAGCCCCACGGGGACGCTGCCCGTGAGGACGGGCTCTCCGCCAGTGAGATCAAAAATCTCCAGGCGGCCATCGGGGGTGTTGACGGCGTAAAGCGCTGACCCTTCACTTCCAATAACCAGGGGTCTGACCGGGCCAGTCTCAAAGTTGATGCTGTCCTGCGCGTACGTGGACGCCGAGCCCCCCAAAAGAAGGGCTGCGAACACGCGAATCCATCCAGCCATATGCTTGTCTCCCGCCCACAGCATGGACGAGGCCGCGGCCTTGCGTAAGCCCGAAGGACGAATTCGCTGAGACAAACACTGCGCGCGGCCAATCGTCCCTGCGCCGCCAGCTCGATTTCGCGTCGCCGGCGGATCTTCGGGCCAAACGTGCTATGCAGTCGGCTCCGGGAGGATAGCTCAGTGGTAGAGCGACGCCCTTACAAGGCGTGGGTCGGGGGTTCGACCCCCCCTCCTCCCACCACGGGTATCGAACGCGCTCCGACGCGGGCGATACCGTCCTTCGACCCCCTTTCAACTTCGAACCGTGCTGCGTTTTTTCGCCCCCCGCTCCGGAACGATGTTGGTCTTCGCCGCGTTGCTGGGCGCATGCACCGGCGATTCGGACGGAACCCCCACGCGGCCCACATCGGCGAACCCCACCGCTGACTGGCAGCGGGTCGAGAGCAACGTGGCGCGCGTGTTGATTCCGCCCTCCCTTTCGCCAACGGAGAGCCGCTGGAGCATCGCGTACAGCGGCGGCCTCGGCGAGCGGGTTTGGATCGACCGCGTTTCGCGCGGTGGAACGCTGGAGGCGCGCGTGGACAGCGCGATGTACGCGATCACCCGCTCCGGCGCCGCGGAGGTGCAGCG
>JBCCRV010000370.1:0-7334 GCA_039201085.1 Myxococcota bacterium
AAAATTGGCCTCGGCCGGAAGACCGGCATCGACAGAGGCCTTTCGCAAAGACGCCAGAATCCGCAGCCGCGCCGCGCGGTGATTCACCGCTTCGTACACTTGCTTCCAGGTCGCTTGCTTCGCCCCGCAGCCAAGCCAACAGCCGCTCTTCCGCAAGCCGCCACATCCAGCGAACCGCTTGTTCGCGGCGCCGCTCTTCGAGGGCCTGATTCGTTCGGCGTTCGTCGAGGAGCGCTTCGAGCTCGTCGAGTCCATCGCCCGTGAGCGAGCTGCACGTCAGCACGGGCACGGGCGCGCCGCGCATGAGCCGAAGGGCCGACGCAAGCTGGACACGCGCCGTTTCCGCGGCTTCCTTGAGTGGACCATCTGCCTTGTGAATGACCACCACGTCTGCGGCTTCGAGGATGCCGCGCTTGATGCCCTGCAGGCCATCGCCCGCGCGCGGCTGGAGGAGCAATAGGGTCTCATCCACGATGTCTGCAACGAGCGTTTCGTTCTGCCCGACGCCGACGGTTTCGACAAAGACGTCATCAAAGCCTGCGGCGTCGCATAGGAGCACGGCTTCGTAGCTCTTGCGCGCAATGCCGCCGAGCGTTCGGCCCGCCGGGCTGGGCCGAATGAATGCGCGTTCGTCCCGCGATAGCTGAGCCATGCGCGTCTTGTCGCCAAGGATGCTCCCGCCGCTCTGCCGACTCGAGGGGTCGATCGCCAATACGGCGACGCGCCGCATTTGCGCCGTACGGCGGAGGCCAAAGCGTTCCAAGAACGTGGACTTGCCGACGCCCGGGGTGCCGCTCACGCCGAGCCGGTAACTTGCGCCGGCGCCCGCCGTTCGATTGAGAAGTTCGGCGGCCTTGGGTTCATCGGCGGCCCGCTCGGACTCGACGAGCGTGATCGCGCGTGCGAGCAAGCGCCGCTCTCCGGCAAGGACGCCACGCACGAGCTCGTCAAGCGTCGGACTACTGCGGGCCATTGCCCGGGCCGTCTTCGTCCAGAAGGTCGACCAGACGAACCGCCGCATCCGCTACGACAGTGCCGGGACCGAAGATCTCCGCCGCACCTGCGGCGCGCAGTGCCTCGTAGTCTTCGGGCGGAATCACGCCGCCGCAGACCACCAGGATGTCTTCACGCCCCTCGTTCTGGAGTGCCGTTCGAAGGGCCGGCACAAGCGTGAGGTGTCCAGCGGCGAGCGAGCTGACGCCCACCACGTGCACATCGTTTTCGACCGCCTGCCGCGCCGTCTCCTCGGGCGTCTGAAAGAGCGGTCCGACGTCGACGTCGAAGCCCAGATCCGCGAAGGCCGTAGCGATGATCTTCTGGCCTCGGTCGTGGCCGTCCTGGCCCATCTTTGCCACGAGAATGCGTGGCCGTCGCCCGTGCGCGTTGAGAAACTCGTTGCATCGCGTACGTGCGCGAGCCACTGCTTCGTCCGTCTGCGTTTCCGCGTCGTACACGCCCGTCACCACCCTCATAGTGGCCTCGTAGCGGCCGAAAACCTTTTCCATCGCGTCGGTCATCTCGCCCACCGTCGCGCCGGCTCGAGCCGCAAGTACGCAGCCCTCGAGAAGGTTCTCCTTGCCTTCGGCGCGGCGCGTGAGTTCGGCGAGTCGCGACTGAAGAAGCGCCTCGTCGCGGGTCCCTCGAAGGGCCTCGAGACGCGTGAGTTGGGCGCGGCGCACGGCTTCGTTGTCGACCTTGAGAATCGGAATCGCCACATCGTCTTCGAAGCGCTGCGTGTTCACGCCCAGGATGGGCTGTCGGCCGGAGTCGATGCGTGCCTGCGTGCGTGCGGCGGCTTCCTCGATGCGCAGTTTCGGTAGGCCGGCTTCGATCGCCTTTGTCATGCCGCCCGCGTCTTCAATCTCCTGGATATGTGTCTTCGCGCGTTCGGCGAGCTCGTGTGTGAGCCGCTCAACCAAATGACTGCCGCCCCAAGGGTCGATCGCGTTCGTCGTGCCCGTTTCGTGCTGGAGAAATAGCTGGGTGTTGCGCGCAATGCGCGCGGAGAAGTCCGTCGGTAGCGCGAGGGCCTCGTCGAGGGCGTTTGTGTGCAAGCTCTGCGTGTGGCCTTGGGTCGCAGCCATCGCTTCGAGGCAGGTGCGCATCACGTTGTTGAAAACATCCTGCGCAGTGAGCGACCAGCCGCTGGTCTGGCAGTGGGTGCGAAGGGCGAGGGACTTTGCATTCTGCGCGCCGAACGCGCCGACGATTTGTGCCCAAAGGAACCGCGCCGCCCGAAGCTTCGCCACTTCCATAAAGAAGTGGGTGCCCGTGGCGAAGAAGAAGCTGAGCCGCGGAGCAAAGGCGTCGACGTCGAGCCCGGCATCGACGCCGGCGCGCAGGTATTCGAGGCCATCGGCGAGCGTATAGGCGAGTTCCAGATCGAGGGACGCGCCCGCCTCGTGCATGTGGTAGCCGCTGATGGAGATGCTGTTGAAGCGCGGCATCTCTGCCGCTGTGTAGCGAAAGATGTCCGAGACGATCCGCATCGAGGGCGCTGGCGGGTAGATGTACGTGTTGCGAACCATGAACTCCTTGAGAATGTCGTTCTGGATCGTTCCACGAAGGGCCTTGTGGTCGACGCCCTGCTCCTCGGCGGCGACGATGTAGAGCGCCATCACGGGCAAGACGGCGCCGTTCATCGTCATCGAGACGCTCATTTTATCGAGCGGAATACCCTCGAAGAGCAGGCGCATATCAGCAATCGAATCGATGGCCACGCCGGCCATGCCCACATCGCCGACCACACGCGGATGGTCCGAGTCGTAGCCGCGGTGCGTGGCGAGATCGAACGCGATCGAAAGGCCTCGCTGCCCCGCCGCAAGGTTGCGCCGGTAGAACGCGTTGCTCTCTTCCGCCGTCGAGAAGCCCGCGTACTGACGAATGGTCCAGGGGCGCGCACGGTACATGGTTGCGTAGGGACCGCGAACGTAAGGCGGCAAGCCCGGTACGCCGCCCAAATGGTTCAAGCCCTCAAGCGCCTTTGTTCCATAGTGCGTGCGGACGGCAACGCCCTCCGGTGCGTCGTAGGCGATGGGTGCGGCGTCTTCGCCTACGCCGGGTAGGGTGTCGAGCGAAAGGTCCAGCGTGCGAAAGTCCGGTAGGTTCATCGGGCGGCCCCGCGAAGCTGGTCGAAGATGCGCTCAAGCGTGTCGAGCTCGTCTTCGTAGTACTCCAGCGCAGGGGGCGGGACCGAAGGAATGCGCCCGGGAGTGGTTTCGAGCGCGTCGCCCTTGGGCTGCGGCGGCTCCGTGACGGCGAGGGAGAACGCCGTCGACGGAAGCACGCGGCGGGTCCAGCTGACGACCCGCTGGTCGCTCACCGAAGGAAGTTGGGCGCCCCGGCGGCCATCCATGATGACGCGCGGATCGCTTTCCTTCGCAAGAACCTGGCACTGCGCTTGTGCTTCGTCGCCCACGACCCAGTAGCCCGCGTAGGGCTCGTCGCCAACGTCGCCTTCTCGGCGGTCGTACGCGATGCCGACCGACTCGAGGAGACGAACGGCGCGGGCTCCATCGGCGTCACCACCCGCAAGAACGCAGAGCAACATGCGCGGCAACTCGGTGCGACGACGGACCCGGTCGGCGAGTTCTTCGTAGGACTGCGCGGCGCGCCGGTGCGCAAGCGGCGGGACGTAGAGGGAAGGGCGTCCAAGGGTCGACGCATCGCGCAGGGTCATCAAGTCTGCGCCCCATTGCGCCAGCTGAAGGGCGGCGTCGGCGGCGACCTTTGAGTCGCCGTTTCGAAGTGCCGCGTGTAGGGCTTTGGCCTGCGCGTCACGTTCTTCGGCGGAGCTGGCTATGGGCTTTGGCAGTGGTTCGCCAAGTTCAACCATGACGTGCCGAAGATCCGGTGCCTTGCGATCAAGTGGCGTTTCATCGACTTGCGCAAAGTGCGTCGCTCCGACGACGGCGTGCTCGCCTTGACGAACGCCGCGTTCGCGCACTTCGCGGGCGGCGTCGACGCGCCGCGCAACGACACCGGTTCGCACGGCGCGCTCCATGCCGCCGAGCGCTTCGAGTTCCTGAAATCGCTCCCATCCCTCGAGGGCGAGCTCCTGCGTCCGGCCTTCGATGAGGTACGAACCCGCCGCGGGGTCGGCGACCGCTCCGAGGCGCCCTTCGGCGCGCAGAAGCATCGCCGTGTTGCGCGCCATTCGTTCGGCCAACTCGTCCGTCGCGGCGAGGAGTCCATCGAAGGGGGAAACGGCGACCGCATCCGCGCCGCCGACGATTGCACCAAAGGCCTCTGCTGTCCCGCGCAGCAGATTCGTGTGCGGCGCGCGTACGCTTCGGCCGTAGCTGCTGGAAAGGGCGTGAATCGGCGGCGTACGGGCGAAGCCGCAGGCCTTGCACACCCTGGTGAGCGTGAGTCGCAGCGCCCGAAGCATCGCGATCGCTTCGAAGAACTCCGTGCCGACGGGCACGGCGATTCGAGCGCGTGAAAGCACCTCGGTGGGCTCGGCGCCATCAAAGACGCGCACGTACTCAACGAGCGTTGCGAGCGCGAAGGCGATGTGGTCCGACGCTTCGGCGCCGTCGTATCCTGCCGTGTTCACCATGACAGTGGACAGGTCGGTCGGCGCAAGGAGTGCGCCTACGGCGCGCATCTCCGCGAATGCGCTGCGAAAGCCGCCGTCCAGGCGACCGTGCTCGGCGAGCGTACGAAAGGGATCGGTCGCGACCCCGCCGCCTTGGGTCTGCCCGGAGGCGAGAAGAAAAGCCGCGAGTCCCAGCGGCTCGTCCCCTTCCAGCAGAACGTCCGTGCCTCCGCATGCCTTCAATACCGAGTCGAGGTCCCCCGCCGTGAGCAGACGAATGCCATCATCAAGGCCGCACCGTAGCCAGATGCCCTCGACCCCGGCGACCACGTCGCGTTCGATCGAGGTGATCGCATCGGCGAGCGCGGGGGCGCTATGGCGCGTCCACAGGGCGAAGCCCGGGGAAGCTCGCACGGGGAGCGGCGCGGCTTCGAAGGCAAGACCCGTGAGCGGCCCTTCCGAATCCGTTCCCTTGAGGCCCCGCCACGCCTCCTCTGGGGCTTTGGCGGCGTCAAAGGTCGCGAAAAGTGGGCGGCCCGCGGACATCAGCCCACAGCGTGTAGACTACCGCACCTCCGCCCGCAAGCGCCCGGCGCGTACCTGGCCGCGTGAGTCAGTGCCTGCACGTCGCGGTGGCACAGGACGCAGCTAGAGACCTGATCAGCATTGCCGCCCGGCGATTTTCGCCGACAGTGCGACGGATGGAGCGTCCGAATCCGCAGCGCCCCTATGAGCATAGGGGTCCAGGGTTGGATGGCTGCAAGCGCCGTGCTGTCGTCGCAAAGCGACGACGCGGCAATGCTGGTCAGGTCTCTAGGCGTCGCTGCGACGGTGGCGGCGCACGGCGTCCAGCAAGTCCTGCACCCGGAAGGGCTTGCACAGACCCACCGCTGCGCCCATCGCTTCGGCCCGCTCTTGTTGCAGTCCGCTGGCGGTCAGCAAAAGGGCCGGCGGAGTGCTCTCCGCATGCTCTTTGCGCATCGCATGAAGCACCGTTTCGCCGTCCATGCCGGGCATGGAGTAGTCCAGGACCACGAGCGACGACGAGTGCTCGCGCGCCGCTTCGAGGGCGGCGTCCCCATCGCCCGCTTCGATCACTCGATGGCCCTCGCTGCGCAGAATGCGTGAGAGGGCGCGGCGAAGGACGGCGTCGTCGTCCACAACCAGGATCGGGCTGTCGTCGTCCACAGGTGGGACGCTGACGATCATGCCGGGAACGCACAAGGCGCAATTGCTGGGACAGTGTGCAAATGGACTAAGTTGCGACGCGATCGCACGCGATCGCGTTGGAGCGGAGGCGTGAAGGGCGATCCGTCGGACGGGAACGCACGGGCCGAGCGGATCAATAAAGACACGCAGTGCGTATCAGCGCTGCTAGCGACACCAGCGACGACCCGGGTGCGGTTTGCGCTGCCACGCGCGACGCCGGTTGAGCCACTCGCGCACTTCCGGCGCAAGGGCTCCGGCGCGACGACGCGCCTGCGCCGCCGTGGTGATTTCCGCCATTGGCCGGTCGCGTCGTGGGACGTGCACACGAAGTTCGAGTCCGCGTTCCGCGAGGGCTTGCTCCCGCCACGGGTAGTGTGGGCGCGCGTCCGTGCAGCCCTGGGCGATGTCGTCGCCGGCGCAGAAAAAACGGATGTGAAAGTGATCGTCATGGGGCGCACCCGGCTGGCAGGTGACCATGGCAAAGCGTTCGATCATCGCCTCGTCGCCACCGGCCGAACGCGCGTGCGCGATCAGCATCGATCGAACGTGTTCGACGACGAAGATCCGCTGCACGGGCAGGTCCTCCTCGTCGGAACGTCGCAGCAGCGCGTCCACGAACGCCCACGTGCGTGGCAAGTCGATGCGCAAAAGAATGTCGTCGGCCGGATCGGCGAGGTCGCGAAAGTCCACGCCGTACCCTTCCGGGTCGAGAAAGGCACCAACGCTCCGGTGGGGCTCGCCTTCGTGCGTGAGGTAGAAGAGTACGTCCACGTCGCGGCCGGCACGGTGCGAGCCGTGATGGGCGATGGCGCCGCCCCTTTCGAGGCCCAGGTCGTTGAAGGTGGCTTCGCCGCCGTGTGATTCGTGCACGTCCATCGCGGCGCGAATTAACGCGCGCACCATTCTTCCAGTGCCGTAGCGCGCGATCGTCGGCCGCCTTTCGTTGAAGCGAAAGCCCGGGCCCTCGTCGGGCATGGCCACGGCGCGTTCGACGCGGCCGTCGTTCGGGCCACCTACGCTGACGCTGCGTTCCGCGTCCGGCGCCAGAATGGCGGCGACTTCGGGGGCGATCGCCGGTTCCGGCTCGGGCGCTTCGACGGCTTCGATCGGCGCCGGCGGCCCTTCGGCCACTTCGGGTGCTTCGATGGCTTCCGCCGTCGCGCTTGCCGGTGAAGCTGGTTCGGCGGCGGGCTCGTTCGAGCTCGGCGCGCCGCTGCACGCGATGAGGCATGCACAGGCGACGCAGGCCTGCATGAGGCTTCGATCCCCACCGACCCGTTCTTGCCGCCCTTCCATCACCCTCTCAGCATAGCGAGCGAGTCCAGCGCTGCCCAAAAGAACGCGCTGAGGGGTCTACTCCAGAACGTGCATACCCGGCGCGACCAGCCGTTCGGTGCGCACGTCCGTGTCCGCCGCGAAACGAACGAGCGCAGCTCCGGGAACGACGTCCGAGAAGCGGTGCCGGTGCACGTCGTCGTCGCCTTCGACGGGCATGCGCTCCGCCCATTGGATCCGCGGAACGGTGGGGTCCGCGCCCCATCCGACGAGATCGAGGTGTGGGCCTTCGCGAGGCGTTTGCACTTCA
>JBCCRV010000371.1:0-7333 GCA_039201085.1 Myxococcota bacterium
AACGCGACGTACGCTACGCGACGGTTCTTGGCGGACGCCGCAAGCCGGATGGATGCGGGTTGGGGGCCGGTTCCGGTTCCGGTTCGGGCTCGGGTTCCGGTTCGGGCTCGGGTTCCGGTTAAGGCGACAGTTCGGGGTTCCGGTTCCGTTGAGGGTAACGGCTCTGGTTCCGGTGCCGGCGACGGCCTGGGTTCGGATGAGGGCAACGGTCCGGATGATGGGTCGGGTTCCGGTGTCGGGCGACGATTCCGGCGATGGGCCGGGCACCGGTGGCGGTTCAGGCGTCCGGTGACGGGTCCCGGAACCGGAAACCGGGACCCGGAACCTTCGCCCGACCCGGAACCGTCGCCTGGTCCGGAACCTTCGCCCGAACCCGAGCCATCGTCCGAACCCGAGCCATCGCCGAAATCCGAGCCATCGCCGGAATCCGAGCCATCGCCCTCACCGGAACCCGAACCCGACCCGTCGCCTGGTCCAGACCCCGACCCGGAACCTCGAGCTATGCTCTTGTGGTGCCACGAGGTCTTCGGTGTTGAGAGCGGCGAGGAGCGCGTGGCTCCATGCGTTCGTGGCGTTGATGCTCTTCGCGTGCTCCGGAGCACCGACGCGTGAGGCGCCGGCGCCCGAGCCTGCGCCGCCGACGCGGGAGGTGCCGCCTCCCGGCGAAGGCGCAAACTTGGACGTCGACGATGGGGAGGCGCCTGACCAGAGCGCGGAGTCGGGCGCCGGTGCGGAAGCGATTCGAATCTCCGTGACGACGGAGCGCGCGATCGATGCGGCCGTTCAGGCGGCCCTTTCGGCGGGGCAGGTTCCCGGCGCCGTCGTACTCGTGGGCGACGGGTCGGGCGTTGCCTTCGAGCGGGCCTATGGGATGGGCGCCCTTGAACCGGAAGTCGCGCCGATGCGAGCCAACGCGATCTTCGATCTCGCTTCGCTAACGAAGGTGTTTACGGCCGCCCTGGCCATGCGCCTCGAGGAGGCCGGTCGCCTGGAGCTCGATGCGCCGATCGAGTCTTTCGCCGCCCTTCGGGGGCGTTCCGTACGCGACCTCTTGCTTCACCGGACGGGCTTGCCGGCGGTCGATCGCCTTGCCCAATACAGGCCGGAGCGCGCCGCCAACATCGCGCGCATTGCGTCGCTCACGCCGGAGCCCGCAGGCACATACCGCTACAGCGACTTGGGCTACGTGCTTCTGGGCGAAGTGCTCGGCGCATCCGCTGACGCGTCCTTGCCCGAAGCCTTGGCGCGCTGGGTTCTCGAGCCCGCCCGCTCGGGTGCGCGCTTTGGGCCGGTTCCGGAAGCGCTGCCCACCGAGTATGCGCCGCGTCGTGGACCGGACGCGCCGATGATTCGGGGGGTCGTGCACGATCCGCGGGCGTACCGGCTGGGCGGCATGGCGGGTCACGCGGGCCTCTTTGGAACCGCCCGCGACGTGGCCGCGCTCCTTCGCGCCCTTGGCGATCCCGCATTTTTTTCGGCCGAAGGCCACGCGGAGCTCACGGAGGTCACGGCGATCCCGCGCGCCGCGGGATCGGGGCAAGTTCGCCGCACGCTGGCCTTTGCTGTGGACGACGAGCACCTCGAACATCGCGGCTTCACCGGCACGTACCTGCGCTACGATCCTGCGCGCCGTACGTACCTCGTCGTCATGACCCATCAGGTGCATCCGCGCGGCCAAGGCGATGCCGCGCCCCTGCGAGCGTCCCTTGCCGAGGTCTTCGACGACGCCGAGTGGGTGGACGCGCCGCGCGCGGAGCTTCGGCTCGGCATCGATCGGCTCGTTGAAACGGACTTCGCAGCACTGCAGAACAAGGCCATAGGTCTGCTGACGCACGATGCGGCGGTGGCGCGAAACGGCGCGCGCACCCGTGCGCTCTTTCGTGAGCATCTGCAGCTCGCTGCGCTCTTCTCGCCCGAGCATGGGTTCGGTTCCAACCGCGAGGGCGCGATCGCAGATGGAACGCTCGACGGCGTGCCGGCGTACAGCCTTTTCGGTCGACGTCGCGACCCTTCGCCGGAGGTGATGGCGACGTTGGACGTGGTCGTTGTCGACCTGCAAGACGTCGGCGCGCGCTTCTACACCTACTTCGCTACGATGCATCGCATGCTGCGGGCGGCCGCCGCCGCCGATGTGAAGGTGATCGTGCTCGATCGACCGAACCCACTCGGCCGCAGGGTGCGCGGACCAATCTCGGTGAACCGCAGCTTCATCAACCATCATCCGCTTCCGATTCAGCACGGCATGAGTGCCGGCGAAATGGCCGCGCTGATGGTTGCCGAAGATGGCCTCGAGCTGGAGCTCGAGGTGGTCGCCATGGAGGGCTATGCGGGCGAGCCGTGGGCTGCGACGGGCCTGCGCTGGATCCCGCCGTCGCCCAACCTTCCGGACCTGGAAGCCGTGCGTCTCTACCCGGGAGTGGCGCTGGTGGAGGGCGCCAACGTGAGCGTGGGCCGCGGAACGGACCGACCCTTTCGCCTGGTGGGCGCGCCGTATGTGAATGCTGAAGCGTTCGCTGAAGCCGTCGGCGGCGAGGCCGTGTCCTTTCGCCCGCGAACGAGCCGTTTTCGCGGCCGGCGCTGCACCGGCGTTCAGCTCAGCGGGCCGCAGGGCGTAGACGCTGTGGCCCTGGGCTTTCGCATTCTGCGCCATCTGTCGAGTTATGAGGCCTTCGATCGGCCGCGGGTGTCGGGCATGCTGGCGGACGACGCGCTGCTGGAGCGGGCCCTTGCGCTTGGGCCACTGGACTTCAGCGACGACGAAGCGAGGTTTGCCGCCCGGCGTGCACCCCATTTGTTGTACACCGCGCCCTGAGGAGGCCCGTTAAGGGGCGCTGCGCCAAGAACGCCGGTTGACTTTCATAGGGGTTTCGTGGCGGGATCGCGTGCGCTCGTCGCCTACGCCCATGTCTGCACTCACCTCGCTGCTCGTCCGGGACCAACGGGTTCCCGTTCGCAAAATCGAAGAGGCGATCCAGCGGCAGGTCATTGCCGGCGGAGGGCTCGACACCATTTTGCTCGAGGGCGCTGCCGCGGCTGAGAACGTTGTCGCGTCCTACTGCGCCGCAGTTCATGGCTTGCCGCCGGCCTCAAGGGACGAATGCATGGGCGTGAGCCGCGACGTAATTCGCACGGTGCCCAGCGAGGTGGCCGAGCGTCATCGGCTCATCCCGCTCAACTTCGACGGTCACCGGCTCGTCGTGGCCGTCGCCACGCCGCTCACCTACGAAGTCGATCAGCAGCTTGGCTTTCTGCTCGGCGTGACCGTGGAGCAGCGGATCGCGACGGAGGCCCGCCTCGCCGCTGCGCTCTCCCAGCACTACGGCGTTGAAATGGTGCCGCGCATGCGCCGCCTTAGCCGAAAGCTTGCGGAGCGCGACGCCGGAAAGCTGGTGTCCGTCGAGCCGCTCGATGCCCCCGTCGACGAACCCGGGGCGAACACGAAGCGCTTCGGAACGCTCACGCCCGGCGAGTTTGAAGGCGAGGAGCGTTCATCGCATCCAGCGCGTGCGCCTTCGGCCGTACCGGGCGAAGCCGTGCGCGTGTCGCGCACCGTAAGCTTGGACGGCGTGGAGCGAATGGGCGGCCAAACGCTCGAGCAAACCTTCAACGCCGAAGACGTGCTCGCCGTCGAGGCGAGCGCGTCGGCCTCGCAGTCTTCGGCTCCGCAGGCACCGTCGCAGCGGCCGGCGGTTCCGTCCGCCGCGCCGCGTCGCCTGCAGACGCTCAGCGCGCCACCGCCGCCGCCTTCACGCATTAGCGTGCCTCGGGGTTCGCGCCTGAAGCGTCACCGTGGTCCGCTGACGGCGCACCGCGCGGCGGAGATCTTGAAGGAATCCGAAAGCCGCGACGAGATCCTCGAGGTGGGCTACGCCTTCTTCCGTCAGTTCTTCGACCTTACGGCGCTTTTTGTGGTGCACGACGGCGAAGCCGAGGGCCTGGACATCAGCGGTGCGGGTGCAGACCTGAACCGCTTCGAGCGCCTTGGCGTGCCCCTCGACGAACCTTCGCCCTTCAAGATCGCCTACGAGGGCGCCGTGCCCGTGGTGACGCGCCTTGACGAGTCGGACCTTCAGCGCCGCGTGCGCTCGGAAATGGCGCGTGTCGACCTCACGCCCGCGCTGCTCTTGCCTATCGCCATCCGCAACCGCGTCGTGCTGCTGTTCTACGGCGACCGCTCGGGCGAGGTCTTCGAGCTGAGCGATGTTCCCGAGCCCATCGCCTTTGCGCCGCGCGTGAGCGAGGCGCTTCAGCGTTTGATCCTTCGCAAAAAGATTCGCTCGGGAAGCGCGTCCGGGGACGTCGCTTCGCCGGTGCCGCGTTCGAACACCCCTCCGCCGATCGCCGACGACGAGTCACACGTGCGTTGGTCCGAGCCGCCACCGCCGCGTCCCCAGCGTCGTTCACGAGGACGCAAACGAAGCGCACCCTTTGAGGTACTCGGCGTGCCGCGAAGTGCGCCACCACCGCCGCGGCCAGGCAGCCAGCCCACCGTGACCGCACCCTCGTCGCCGCCCGTTCCGGAAGAGGCGGGCCGTGACACCTTGGTCGACGGAACACCGGACCTACCGCCTGTCGCGCCCTCCGAGCGAGCGCCGAGCGACGGGCGACGCGCGGGAAGCTACGTGATGAAGGGCGGCACGACGGAGATCGTGCGGCGCTCGCGGCACCCCCGGTCCACCCCGAGCACGGATACGAAACCCGAGCGGCCTTCGGCCCGCACATCGCTGGACACGCTCGAAATGCCCGCGCCCTTCGCGGACGGCGAGCCCGTTCCGGCCGCAGCCGCGAAAGACGCGCCGGCGAAGCCGGCCGCCAACGGCGACGAACCGGACGAACGTCCCGTTCGCACCAGCGCGGCGCCGATCCCGCTGACGGCCACGCTCCGTCGGCCCGCCAAGCCCGATGTAGCCGTGGAGGAGACGGCGACGCCGCTCCCGGCGTCCTCGCCTTCCGAACCGCCTCCGCCTCGAACTCGGCGTCCCTCTGAGCCGAGCGTGGTGGTCGACGACGACTACGAATCGGAGACGCGAGCGAAGAAGGACACGCGACCGGATACGCCAAGTGTGATCGTTGAGATGGGAGCGGGCGTCGAGTCGGCCGTGGAGGACCTTCGCTACAGCGGACCGGACGAGCCGGAAGCGGCCGTTCAGGCTGTATTGCAGCACGGGGAAGCGGCGCTCCCGGTGCTTGTTCGGGAGTTTCCCGGACCGCTCTTTTTCGATCGGCATCAGCCCCACCGGCGCCTACCCCGAGGGCGTGACATTTCCGCCGTCGGGCGGGCGATCGTGGCCTACGGCGACCTTGCCGTGCCGTACGTGATCTCGCTTCTGAACCGCGACGACGCGGACACGCGCTTCTATGCGGTGCTGCTCTCCAGCGAGTTCTCGCACGCGCGCCTCGTACAGCCGCTCGGTGAACGGATCTTCGACAACGACCGTGGGGTCGCGACCTTGGCGCTCGACGTGCTGCGCACGCTGCGACCCTTCGAGCGCGAGAAGGGCGCCCTGATGGAGCGGCTTCGCGCCGAAGCGCGCATTCCGCGCGGAACAGACGACCACCGCCGGGCGGCCCTTCGCGCGCTTGGCGAGCTTCACGACGTGGGCGCCCTGCAGCTGCTGCTTCAGTTTGTGGAGCGCGATCCGAAGCTTGGAAAGGCGGCCCTTGAGTCGCTGCGCACGCTGACGCACCAGGATTTCGCGATGAACGTTGGCCGCTGGCGCCAGTGGATCGAAGAGAACAGCGAGCGCCACCGCATCGAATGGATCATCGACGCGCTGAGTCACTCGGAAGAAGAGGTTCGTAAGGCCGCGTCCGACGAGCTTAAAGAGCTTACGCACGAGTACTACGGCTATCACCACGCGCTGCCGCGCAAGGAGCGCGAGATCGCTCAGCGAAAGTACCGCGCATGGTGGGACCGCGAAGGCGCCGAACGCTTCAAAGTCTGAGCCGTGCTTTTCAGTGGGCGTCTACGTCTTCGACCAAATAGCGCGGCACGAAGGCGTGAGGTACGTTGCTCGCATGATACGACGTGCTTGGATGAGCTGTTTCCTCTTCGCTTTCGCCTGCAGTGACTCGACTTCATCGGCCCCCGATCTCGGTTTTTTTCATTCCCAGTGCCCCCTGGTGTGTCCGCGCCAGCGCCGGTTCGAGAGGACGTACCGGGTCCCGAAGGATTCGTCGGCGTCTGCTGCGCCATCACGGTGGTGCCTGGATGCCTAGGAGACAACGGGTTCATGGGCGGCTGGGCGCCGAGCCAAGAAGACTGCAGGTACTTTGATTTCTGCTGCGACGGTCCGGGGGCCGTGCAGGTCACCGACGAGTGGGGCTGCGAAGAAGTAGTCCGTGGCGGCCCCATCTGTGGGCTCCCACCTGAACCGTTGGACGCTAGCGTGAGCGAAGATATGTAGCGGTCTTTAGAAGGGGTCGCAGGGGCCTTCGCAGGGGTGGTTGATGGTGCCCGTGCGAAGGAAATCGAAGATCGTTTGCAGGGCGCCCGGGTGGTCTTCGTACGCGTTGTGCGGGTCGTCGCCTTCGCGTAGGGGCACGTTCTCAATCGGCTCGATGAGGCCCCAGTCGAGCTCGATGAGGGCCGATTCTTCGAGCGGTGCGAACACCGGTTCGAGGCCAAAGACCGGCCGTGAGGTGGGCATGAGCAGCCCGGCTCCAATTGCCCGCGCCATTGTATGCGCGCCGAGCGTGGTGACCTGATGGTCGCCGATCGAATCGACCAACAGCACTTCATGGGCGGGCGTACCGGGGAAGAGGTCCTCGCGAATATGGCCCGAGTAGCTTCCGGGTTCGATGCGGTCCCATATCGATTGAATGTACGCGAGCGCGATCTGCATCGACGGACCTTCAGCGATCTCCGTACGCAAGATGCCGCGGTAGAGGTCGAAGTTCTTGCTTCGGGTGAGGAGCAGGTTGTACGGCTGGCCCGGGACGACGAGCACGCCGCGCGTGACGTCCGTAAAGAGGCTCATAAGCGTCGCGCCAAAGATGCCGCCCTGACTCGCTCCCAGGTAGTACCCGACCTCTGAGACGATTGGAGTGCCCGCGTCGCTTAGCTCCGGCGCCGTTCGAAAGGGCGCACCTTCCATCATGCGCATGGCCATCATGAAGTTCGCCACGCCTTGAACCTGCCGGTCCGCCACCGCTTCCCAATCGCGCAGCCGTGCCCGAAGCAGCAGCCCGGCGATGAAGGGCACGTCGTTCTCCGCAAAGCCGATCCAGTCGACGGCGATGAGCGCGACATTTTGCTCGTTCGCGAGGCGCCGAAAGATCCCTCGACGGATCTCCGCTTTGTCGCCGAGCTGGCCGTGGCCGTAGATCACCG
>JBCCRV010000372.1:0-7314 GCA_039201085.1 Myxococcota bacterium
AGCCGTTTCTGTTTGGGGCGTGCGTTAGCGTATGCGTGGCCTGCGGGAGCGCGCCGCGTCCGCCTTCGCTGAGCGAACTTCGAACGGCGATCGAAACGCCGATCGCAAGCACCGACGACGCTGCGGAGCGTTCGCGCCTCGTGGACGCGGCCGCCGAAGGCCAGATCCTCGAGGGGATGCGGCGGCATGAAGTGGAAGCGGCCATCGGACGCGGCGACCCGTGCTCACGCCACGCACGGTGCGCCCAGCTGGACTTTCAGAACGACGACTGGTTCTACGCCGTCGGCGGATCCGGCGGCGACAGCCAAGGCGGCGCCGCGCCCCTTCTCATCGTGGGCTTTGATCGCAGCGGAACCGTAAGCCGCGTTTGGAACCTTCGCGTTCACGAGTAGGGCTGTGCGCAACCCCGCCGATGCCTTTGACGTGCTGTTGGGTCTGACGCGGGCCCTTACGGAGCAGGACCTCGAGCTCGACGCGGCGCTGCGCACGGTCACGGACGCAGCGCGGCGCCTCTTTTCCGGCACCCATGCATCCCTGAGGGTCGTCGACGAAACGGGCGATGAACTTCGCAGTGGCGCTCGCGTGGGCGTCGGCGAGGGAGAACAGCCGCCGAAGTTCGAGCGCGGCGAAGGCGTGGTCGGCTGGGTCATCGAACACGGCCAAGTCGCGCGCATCGATCACGTGGCGGACGATCCCCGCTTCATCCACTTTAAAGATCAACGCTACGTCATCGCGTCGCTACTGGCGATCCCGCTCTGGTCCGCCGGTAAGGTGGTGGGCTGCCTGACGATCACCTCCGATCAAGCCTCGCACTTCGACGACAGCGACGAGCTCATCGGTCGTCTCCTCGCCAACTGTGCGGTTCCGCCCCTCGAGCGGGCGCGCCTTCAGCAGATCGCGATGACCGATCCGCAAACGAGGGCGCTCACCCATGGCTACCTGCTTCCGCGCCTGGAGGGCGAGCTCGAACTCGCCAAGGAGAAGGGGTACGCGCTGTCGATGCTGCTGATGGACCTCGATCACTTCAAGCGCGTGAACGACACCCATGGCCATGCGGCAG
Organism: Myxococcota bacterium; assembly: GCA_039201085.1. Taxonomy (GTDB): domain Bacteria; phylum Myxococcota_A; class Polyangia; order Polyangiales; family Houyiibacteriaceae; genus JBCCRV01. The sequence goes on from JBCCRV010000372.1 coordinate 1,061, forward strand.
GCGACGAGGTGCTCGTGGCCTTTGGCGAGCTCGTCAAACGGCAGGTGCGCAAGGAAGATGTGTTCGTGCGCCGCGGCGGCGAGGAGTTCGTCGTGCTGATGCCGGCGTGCAGGGCGCCCATCGCCTTTGCCGTCGCCGAGCGCATTCGGGAAACGCTCGCGGATACGCCGATCGTGGTTTCGAGCGGGGCGGAGATTCGCCAAGAGGTCAGCATCGGCGTCGCCGAGTGGAACCAAGCCGAGGACGCCAAGGCCCTCGAGGGCCGGGCGGACGCCGCCATGTACGAAGCGAAACGCACGGGCCGAAACCGAACCTGCGTCAGCAAGTAGCGGGCAAGGGATCGTCTGGTCGCCGCTTCGGGCGCTTTGGCACGCACGATCGGAAGGGACGAGACGGGGCAGGCCGCACCACTGACGCTCTACCAATCGACAAAAACTGTATTTTTTAAGGCTTTTTCTACTTTCGGGCGGAGCCCCAAAGTGTCGAGTGCTACTTGACACTTTTTTTCGGGACCAACAGCCTTGTAAACATGGGGACGTGGCGTACGCGCTGGGAACAGGCCCGTCGGGACGTCGACGTTCTTCGTCGTCGACTCATGGGTGAGCGGCTTTCGCCCATCGTGCACGACCACTTCGGAGCGCCACGCGAGCCCGTCGCGGGGAACGTCCCTTCGCGGTCCCTCGGCTACCGCTCCTTTCGCGTGACACGGGCCGTGCGGGAAACGTCCGATGCGACCTCCCTCTACCTTCGGGCCGAAGACGGTGACGCCGTGACCTTCAACGCCGGTCAGTTCCTGTCGCTCGAAGTCGAGGTCGATGGTGATTCACACCGGCGCGCCTATTCGATTGCCGCCGCAGAAGGAGCGCCCCTGCACGTCACGGTGAAAGCCGTCGAAGGCGGCCGCGTCTCGCCCCGCCTCGTGAACGCTCAAGCGGGCGAGGTGTTTCGCGTGCTCGGTCCCAGCGGCGCCTTCGGGCTGAACGGGTCGGCGAGCGGACTCTTCGTGGCCGGCGGCAGCGGCATTACGCCCATCATTTCGATGGTGGAAACGCTTCTTCGCAATGGCGGCCGCTGCGCCTTGGTCTACGCAAACCGCCATGCGCGAAGCGTGATCTTTCACGAGCGGCTCAAGGCCTTGGAAAGCGAGCACGGCGCTCGCTTGACGATCATGCACCGCTTCGACGATCGGGATGGCCCACTGAATGGGCCGGCGCTCGCGTCGCTCATTGCAGGCGTCGACGACGAAACGCCCGCGTACCTCTGCGGACCCGCCGGTATGATGGACGCGCTGCGTTCGACGCTCCAGGCGCGCTCTGCGTCTCTCTACGAGGAGAGCTTCCTCTCGGCGCAGGCCGACGCAGCCTCCACAATCGCGCATCACACGATGCGCCTCGGCGAACGGGAGGCAGACGTCGCACCGGGCGAGACGCTGCTCGAAGCGGGCCTCGCCGCCGGCCTCGAGATGCCCTTTAGCTGTGCCGTGGGCGGATGCGCCGCCTGCCGCGTGCGGCTCGTTACGGGCGGCGCCGAAATGGACGAGCCCAACTGCCTTACGGCGGAAGAGCGCAAGCAAGGGTATATTCTTGCTTGCTGCAGCCGCCCCACGAGCGACTGCGAAATCGAACTTTCATGAGCGTCTCCACCGAATCGCAGGACTCGCCCGAAGCGCAGGACCCGCCGCTGCGCATGCGCGATCTATGCAAAGCATCGGGTCTCGAGCGGCAGGCGATTCACTTCTACATCCAGCAAGGCCTGCTTCCCCCCGGGATTAAGACCGGACGAAACACCGCGGTCTATTCGAGCGAACACGTTGAGCGGCTGCATCTGATCCGTCAGCTGAAAGAAGAGCGCTTTCTGCCTCTCAAGGCGATCAAGGCGATTCTCGACGGACGCGATGACGACTTCAGCCCAGAGCAGCGGGCTTTCCTTACGAAGGTCAAAGAGGAGCTCCGTACAGGCTACGAGCCTGATCCCGAACGCGAGTTCGTACCCATTGAAACGGTCATCGAGCAGACCGGGCTCGACCGGGGCGATGTGGATGAAGCCATCGCGATCGGCGTCGTCGCCGCGTCCGCCGACGGGCGCGCCGTGCTGCAGCGCGACGTGTGGTTTCTCGAGCTCTTCAGCGATTTGCGAAGCATTGGCTTTACGCGGGAGCGCGGCTTCGTCGTGTCGGACGTAGCGATCTACGAGCGCGCCATGAATACGCTGTTTCGCGACGAGCTCGCCCTCGTTACCCGCCGCCTCAATAAGCAGCCGCCGGAAGAGGTTGCCGACATGATTCGCGGCGCCCTACCCGTTCTCAACGCCTTTTTGTCGCGCCATCATTCCGACCTCGTTCGCGAGTTCTTTAAAACCGAATAGACGCCATGCACGAACACGACGCCCACATCGAAACCACCCCCAAGAAGCTCTTTGGTCTGCTGCCGTCGGCGATTCGCGAGCGGCTCGATCCCTTCATCGATGCAGCGGAAGTGATGACGGCGGTCAAGGACCCTCGGGTCATGCGAAGCCTCGGTCCTTCCAGCGTACGCGGCTTGTTGCTCCAGCGCGGCAAGCAGGGCGGTCCGACGCGCGTGCAGGCGTCCCACGACGCCTACTTTGACTGGACCTACCCGACGGGCGCGCACCCGGAGATGGCGGACCTGTACACGCGCGCGAAGCAGCAGCAGTGGGATGGCGCAACCCGTCTGGACTGGTCGACCTCCGTCGACAAATTGAACCCGGAAGTCCCCGTACTTCCGCGCAACTTCATCAACCTCGAAGGGCTTCGCGAATGCGGCGTTCGGCTCACATCGCAGGAGGAGGACCGCTTTCGCGCCGACCTGCTGACGTGGCAGCTGAGCCAGTTCTTGCATGGCGAACAGGGAGCGCTCTTCGCGGCGGCGCAGGTGACCGAGGCCGTGCAGTTCTTCGATGGTAAATTCTACGGCGCCACCCAGGTCGTGGACGAAGCGCGCCACGTCGAGGTGTTTCACCGCTACCTGGATACAAAGCTCGGCAAGCTTTACCAGATCAACGACAACCTCTTCGTCATCATCGATGCGCTCATGAGCGATAGCCGCTGGGACATGAAGTTCCTCGGCATGCAGATCATGGTCGAGGGTCTCGCCCTTGGCGCCTTTGGTACGCTCTACAAGATCACGCAGGAACCGCTGCTCAAGGATCTGCTGAAGAACGTTATCCAGGATGAAGCGCGCCACGTGCACTACGGCGTGCTGGCCCTACGCGAGCACATTCGCGACCACCTCTCGGAAGCCGAGCGACGCGAGCGCGAGGACTGGGCCTTCGAAGTCGCCATTCTCATGCGAAACCGTTTCCTGGCCTTCGAGGTCTACGAGGAGTGGTTCGAGGGTCGCCTCACGCGCGCCCAGTGGCGAAACGTGGTGCAGACGTCGCTCGGACTCGAAGAGTTTCGCGAAGTGATGTTCAAGCGACTCGTGCCCAACCTCCGGGAGATCGGACTCCTCTCGGACCGCATTCTCCCCCACTACCACGCCGTTGGCTTGGGCAAGTACATGGGTGGAAAAGCCGCGCACGAAGTCACCGGCGACGAGATGATCGCCGAACTCGACGCCGCCGCCTGAAGCGTGAGGCGCCTAAGCATCGGGGCGCCCCGTCCGCGCGAAGCGCTCGAGCGCACGCGTATCGAGGCCCGCGGCGGCAAACCCTGGAATCAATACGCCACGCAGGCATTCAAAGAGGGCCTCGCGTACGCGTTCTCGATGGGGAATGCCGTAGGCGGCAAACCGTTCGTGCGCCGGGAGGTCGAGCCTGAACCACTCGCGAAGATTGCTGAGCGCAAGCGCGACAAGGCGTTTGCTCAGGGCCGCGCGCTCCGCCTTGGAACGGGTCTGAAGAAACGCCCAGCCGATGCGTGCATGGTCGATTTCGTCCGCGAGCAACTCGCGCAAGGCGTACCGTGCGAGCGCTTCCGTGGCGCCTTCGCTGGCGCAGGCCAGGTAGGCACCCGCAAACGTCTCGTTGAAGCAGCACTGGCCGACCACGTGAAGCACGGGACGCAGCGCACGGGGCGCGTCGGGGTGTTCCGGTCGGTAGGGCGCGACATCCACGTAGGGCCGGGGCGCAGCGCCCGCGTAGGCCGCGGATAGGCCTTCGCAAAGGGCTGCATGACGGTGCTCGTCGTCGACGGCTCGATCCGCGAGCTTCACGAGGGCATCGTCGGCGCCGGCCTCGCGAAGGGCCCGCGTGATGAACGCGAACGAATGGGCCACGCGTGCTTCCGTGGCGGCCTGCGTCCACCAAGCCTCGGCGAGTACGGGACGCATGGCGTCTGGCGCCGCGGGTAGAGGCGCATCGCGCTTTCCAATTCGACCGCCGTAGCGACCGTCATGACGAATGCGCGCAGCGGAGCGCGGCGAAATGGGAAGCTCGCTCATCGGCCGAGATCCTCCGAGTTCGGCCAGCTGCGAGGCTGAAAGTCGTGATCCTGGAGTACGCAGCGCTCGTCACCGCAGGCGAGCTCACCATCTTCGATGGCGCAGGGGATCTCGTCCTCGCGTGCGCACTCGTAGCGAGCCACTCCGTCGGGCTGTTCACGAAGGGCGACTTCGCACTCGGAGGGGTCCGTCGTAAGCGGGTCTGGATAGACGCAGCCAAGAATCGCCATACCGGAGTCGTCGACGAGCTGGCATAGGCGAAGGCCCTTGGTGGGCGGCCAGCCCGCCTCGCACGCGTCGGGCGTCTCGCGCACGAACGCATCGAAGGCCGATGCAGCATCGGGTGGACGAAGCGGCGAAGGAAGGGCTGCATCGAGCGGTGTTCCGGCGTCCAGCGAAGGCGCGGCGTCCAGCGAAGGCGCGGCGTCCGACAGCGCGCCATCGTGGGACGAAACGTCGGCGCCGGCGTCCGGCCGCGCCGGGTCCACGGGCCGGAGCGTCGACTCGGCGCAGCCCTCGACGAGTGAAAGGCTGGAAACCACGAGCGTGTGAAAGAGTGGGTGTCGCATCACGCCAAAGGCTGGTGCGCCGCGAGCCGCGCCGAAAATACCGTCTTGCTATGAACGTCATAAGCAAGGCCTATGGGCGGAGCATGCGAAGCGTGCTTTGCTCTATGTGTGGATGGACCGGAACTCGAAGGGCCGCTGAAATACTTCCTCGCCGTGTGCGCGTACGGCAGCTTCAGCCGAGCGGCGAAGGCGATTCACGTCAGCCAACCCGCCCTGTCCGTGTCGATTCGCGGCCTCGAAGAACGCATCGGCGAAGCGCTGCTTCACCGCGACTCGCGCGGCGCATCGCCGACGCGCGCCGGCGAAGTCCTTCGGGACCATGCCCTGCAGGCCCGACGTCAGCTCGACGCCGCCCGCCAAGAGATCGACGCCCTCAGCGGTGAGCTTCGCGGCCGGTACACCCTAGGCGTGCATGAGAGCCTGGGAACCTACTTCCTGCCCGGCTTCATGAGCCGCTTTCTCGGCGACCACGGGCACGTCCAGCTCTCACTCTTAAACGCCCCATCGACCAACGTGGAAGAGGCGGTGCTTCGACGCGACGCGGACGTTGGACTGGTCGTCAATCCGAGCCATCACCCCGAAACGGTCGTGCAGCCCCTGTTCCACGACGTCGTTACGCTGGTGGTCGCCCCGTCATTGCGTGCACGCTTCGATTCGCCCCTTGCGCTGCTCAGCACCATGCCGCTCTTTCTTCTTCCGGACATCGCGCAGACGCGCACGATTCTGCGCGCGATGGGGGAGGCGGGCATCGCCGCCCCGCAAACGGTGGCTTGCTCGAGCATGGAGCTCGCCAAGAGCCTCGTGTTGGACGCGACCGGCCCGGGCATTCTTCCGTGGCGCGTGGCCACCCACGGCGTGCAGGCGGACGCCATTGCAAAGCTGGACGACGCGCTGCCGCGCTACGAGGACACGATCGCGCTCGTTCGACGGGCCGACGTGCCGATGACGCGGGCCCTTCGGGCGCTTCTCGATGCCCTCAAGGCGCGCGGCGACGCCCTAGCGACGGACGCGTAGCCAGCCGCCCCAGTCTATCGCTAGACCCAATGCGGTTCGGTTAAGGCGAGAGCAGGGGGCAGGACGAAGGACGCACAACGCTCGGTGCAGGACGCTCGACGCTCGACGCCCAGAGCAGGACGTTCGACGCTGAAAGAAGGACGCGTTCGAGCGGCGGTCGACCGTAGCACTCGCGCTCACTCCATCTGCCCCCTCAAACCGGGCGTGTCCGAGCAGATGTTCTGGGATGCCCGGGGCATGTCTTTTTCGCCCCGGTTCTGGCGTTTCTGCG
>JBCCRV010000373.1:0-7312 GCA_039201085.1 Myxococcota bacterium
CCGGAAGCTGCCAGACCAACTCCAGCAACTCCACCGTCGGCTGCTCCCGCAACACCAACGGCACCACCTGCGGCTCCACCACCACCTCCGACGGCGCCTGCGGCGGCTTCAGTACGACGTGCGACAACACCGGTACGCTCACCCGCACCACCACCACGCGAACGTGCGGCTCCGGAACCTGCCAGGCCAACTCAAGCAACTCCACCGTCGGCTGCTCCCGCAACACGAACGGCACCACGTGCGGCTCCACCACCACCTCCGACGGCGCTTGCGGCGGCTTCAGCAGTACCTGCGACAACACCGGTACACTCACGCGAACCACCACGACGTTCACATGTGGATCCGGCAGCTGCCAATCCAACTCCAGCAACTCGTCCGTCGGCTGCTCCCGCAACACCAACGGCGCGGGCTGCGTCAACTTGGGCGCGTGCAACTTCGGAACCTGCAGCAGCGGCTCCTGCAACGCATCGGATCGATGCCCGCCCGGTCCGTCGTTCTGCTGTGAGCCAGGCATCTGCATCGGCTCTGGGTCCGAGTGTCCGTAGACCGACGGGCGCGGACGCGCACGACTTGGTAAGAGACGGGGCGGGGTGCCGCGGCTAGGCTTCGACCAAGCGTCCGCACCCGCGTCCATCCCAAAGCCTTCACCGGTACACACTCGTGAGTGACGAATCAAAACCGGAATCGAAAGCAGCTTCCGAATCGAACCCGAACAGACCGATCGGTCCCCTTCAGGCGGTCGGCTGGCTCTTTGTGCTCACGCTGACGCTCGTGGGCGCCATCGCCGGCGCGCTCATCTATCGACTGATCACACCGCCCGAGCCGCAGCAAGAAGTGGTGCGCGTGACTCCGGACGTGGTCGGCGCCGTTCAAGACCTGGCACGGCTCGAAACGGCCCGGGTGCACATCGAGCGTGTGATCGACCTCCGCGACCGAAGCAGTACGCTCTTTGGTCTCGTTGACGGCGAAGACGCGATTTTGCTTGTCGCAGCGGCGGACGTGAGCGCCGGTATCGACCTCGAATCGATCGCCCCCGACGCGATTACGGTCGATCCCGATCGCCGCACCGTACGCGTCGAACTTCCACCGCCCGAGCTATTCGACGCGCGCCTAGACGGCGAGCGCACGTACGTGCACACCCGCGAAACATCCACCTTTGTTCGCCCCTCTGCGACGCTCGAAACGCGCGCACGACGGGAAGCCGAATCGACGCTTCGCAGCTCCGCGCTCGACGCGGGCTTGCTGGACCGCGCCCGGGAAAACGGCCGGGCCACGCTGCGGGCGCTGCTCATCAGCCTGGATTTTCAGCAGATCGACATCGTTTTCACGGACGAGGCGGCGTCGCCCCAGATGCGCGAACCGCGCTAGACCACGAACAAGCGACCTTTTTCAAAGGTCCGCTTATTTGTGGGCTAGGCACGGCGGAGCCGTGCACGTTTGGGGTGAAGTCATCTCGAACCTAGTTTGAGTGACGAGGGGCCCTTGTGAAGGGCCCCTCATGAGAAACGCTAGACCTCAATCAAGCGAACCTCGCTTGATTGAGGGCTAGAGACCTGACCACAGGAGTTTTGATCGATTGCGTGCGATGATTGGCAGGTCCGCGCGGTATCCGACTCGATGCTCCGCTGCGGGGAGAAGTGCGAAAGTGCGCACACCGCAAACGGGGCACGCAGACCGCGCGCACCCCGAGAGGTTGTCATGGCCACCTTGTTCCCGAGCTGACGGACCTTTAGCATGTACCCATGGGAAGGTGGTTCGCACTGGTTTTGGCGCTCGGTGCGTGCACGGGCGACATCGGTAGCTCCGGGCCCATCGACCGGACCGGACCACCGGCCATCGAGCCGCCAACGCCGGAAAACGTCGGGGAGTTTGAAGCGCCGGCGCCGGTCGTTCGCCGACTTACGCGCGATGAGTACACGCGAACGGTCGTCGATGTGGTGGGCGTTGAGCTTTCGGACGCTTCGCTCGCTCAACTTCCCGTCGACCGCCCCGTCGAGGGCTTCGTGCGCGTGGCCTCTGGACAGTCGGTCCTGCCCGACCACGTGCGCGCCTATTTCACCCTTGCCTTCGAAATCGTCGAAGCGCCGGCGTTCGGTGCATTCGTCGACGACCACGCGACCTGCCGGGACGCCACCGCCGCGTGCGGCGAAGCGTTCATCGCCTCCGCCGGACGTGTGCTCTTTCGCCGACCGCTCGAGACGGATGAAGAGAGCGCGTTTGGTGAGCTCTTCGCCGCGGTGCTGGCGGAAGAAGGAACGTTTGATGAAGGCGCCCGCGCCGTCGGAGCAGCCATGCTTCAATCGCCGGGCTTTCTCTACCTGCTTCGGCGGGAGAATACCGGGGGAAGCGGCAACGACGACGACGTCTACACGATCGGCGGCTACGCGATGGCTTCCCGGCTCTCTTATTTTCTGTGGGGCTCGGCGCCCGACGAAGCGCTCTACGAAGCCGCAGAGCGTGGCGACCTCGACACGCCCGAAGGCGTCGAGCGCGAGGCGATGCGATTGCTTGATGACCGGGCGCGTGTGTCCCGCACCCTCGGACGCTTTCTCGTCGACTGGGCAAGGCTCGAGAGCATTCCCGACGACGACGGCCTGAAGGATTCGCTCATCGAAGGCGCCGTCGCCTACTACGTCGACCGCACGGAAGAAGGTGCCGAGCTCTTTCGGCTCTTTTCCGACGAACGCGTGACGCTCCTCGATGCCTTCGCGCCCCGCTTTGGCGAACGCGGCGACACCACCGTTCGCCTTGAAGCGGGCGGCGGCCTTCTCGGCCAGCCCGGCGTGATCGCCGGCATGACCAACGCGGACGGCGGCGAGATCGTTGCCCGCGGCCTCTTTCTCTTGGCGCAGCTCTTTTGCGAAACGCCCCCGGACTTTCCGGACGATGCGCAGGACGAAGTCGACGAGTTCGTGGAAGCCCAACCCGAAGACGCGTCCCATCGACAAATCGCCGACGCCCGCCTCGAGCGCCCTCAGTGTGGCTTCTGCCACGGTGACTTCGATCCGCTGGCGTACGCCTTTGAGAGCTTCGACGCACGCGGCTTCCCGCGCGTTGCGGACGAGCACGGCAACGCGATTCAGGTCGACGGTTGGGTGCCCGCCGGACTGAACGGCGGCGTTCGCGCCGACTACGCGGGCTTCACGGACTACATGGCCATCCTCGAAGGAAGCACGCAGGTGCAGCGTTGCCTCACGCAGCGTCAGGCCGAGTACGCGGCGGCGACGCGCATGCAAGATGGTCAGCTCGCTTCGCTCTTCGCCATCGAGGGAGAACTCGAAGGCGCCAGTGATCACCGCTCGCTCGTTCGCGCCCTCGTTCGCAGCGACTTCTTCCGCCTTCAGGAGCGAATCCGATGAAGCGACGACTCTCGCGACGCACGCTCCTCCGGGGCGTAGGCACCGTGGCCATTGCCCTCCCCTTCCTGCCGGAGATGGCTTCGCCCAGCCGCTGCCAAGTGGGCGCGCCACCCACCCGTCTCATCACCGCCTTCTTTGGCCTGGGTCTCGACCCCGACTGGCAGCGCGACTTCAGCGGCCCCCTCCAACCGCTTCAGCCCTTCGCGTCGAAAATGGCGCTCTGCTCCACACGCATGGGCCAGGGAAACGCGGGCGGCGCGCACTGCAACACCTCCACCGTTGTATTCGTTGGGGAACAGCAAGACAGCGTGAACGTCGCGGGCGGTCCTTCGATCGATCAGAAACTGCGCGCTGCGATCGACCCCAGCGCCCCCGTGCTTGCGTCGGGCCTCTGGTGGCGCCGCGGCGCATGCGACGCGCAAGCCCTTCGCGTTTACGGCGTGGATGGCTCCGGACGCCCACCGGTGAAGCGTCCCAGCGAAGTTTTTGACCGCATCTTCGGATCCTACATGCCACCGGTACCGGACCCGGGCCCGGAGCCCGATCCCGGTGGCGACACGCCCGAGCGCCGCCAGAACCGCATTCGCCGCTCCGTACTCGATACGGTGCTCGCCCAATACGCGTCGCTGCGCGGCGATCGCAGCTACCTTGGCGTCGAGTCGAAACGAAAGATCGACCAGCACTTCAACTCGATCCGCGAGATCGAACGCAGCCTCGTGCCCGCCGATCGCATCATCGACGACCCAGACGGCGGCGGTGGCGATCCCGTGGGGGGCGTCGAGTGCGACGTGCCCACGGCGCCAACGGACCCGGACATCGCCGACTACGACCGTTTCACCTACGGAACGGGCAACGGCGCGCCCTCGATCCCTTGGCAGAGCGTGGAGCAGGTCTTTCACCTTCACGCGGACCTCTACGCGATGGCGCTACGCTGCGACCTTGTGCGCTATGGCAACCTCATGTTCGAGTCCGCCGGCGGTCACACGGACCTGACGGGCACCTACTCAGCGCTGGGCGAAAGCACCAACTTCCCTGGTACGTCCCAGCACGACACGTACTTCCATGGCAACCAGCGCGATCAGGCGCGGCTCTACCAGCATTTTGCGCTTAGCAACATGGCGTACTTCCTCGCGCAGCTCGACGACCGCGACTTTCTCGAGGCCAACGGCCAGACCGTTCTTGAAAACGCGACGACGGTGATCGGCACCGAGTACGGCTGGAACCACTCCAAGAACGACGTGTTTCATGCCGTCGTGGGCGGTGGCGGACGCTTCGCGAGCGGGAACTTTACGACCCGCGAAATCAACTGCATCGATCTCTACAACCAGATCATGGCGGCCCATGGGGCGCCGTCGGACATCGGCGAAGCCTCCCGGGTCGATTCGGAGGGCGACGCCTCCTTCGTGCGCGCTTGACGGTAGCGCTCAACGCACAGCGTTGTTCGAAATCATCGAAGGGTCCATAACGTCGGCGGAAAGGGAACTGCGTCGACGGAAAGTCGTCCCAAAAGGAAGCGGCCGTCGAGTACGGAAGCCATACGGGAGTTTCTCGCGGGCTTCCCGACCCCCCTACGCCGCGGAGTGCGCGTGGCAGTCCGGCGACAACGCACGGCATCGCGTTGACAGCTCCATCAGCGCCCACTTAGGGTCGGGGCGCTCATGGCTCGCTCTTTTGCCTTCTGCACGCTTTTTGCCTTCGTCGTCGTCGCCAACGTGGCCGAAGGAAGCCGTGCCCTTTCCCGCGTTTTCATCAACAACACGCCCAGCGTGGTGCACTTCAACGACGGCGACAGCTTTCGGGTGCTCGAAGGCGAATTCGCCGGCCGCGGCTCTCGCCTCGCGGGGTTCAATACGCTTGAGTCCTTCGGACCCACGCACGCGTGGGGCGGCTGGCACCCCTTCGAGCTCTGGGTGAACGCCAAATCGGCTACGTACAACGCGCGCGAGGGCACCTGGCATTGCTTCACCCGTGAAGAGACGGACGACGACGGAAACGTCATCGGTCCGGGCCCCGCCGTCGACACGTACGGCCGTTTGCTGCTCGACTGCCCAGACCTGGCCGTCGACCAAATTGAAAAGGGCCTCGCGCACGCGATGGAGATCGACGACACGTCGTCCAGGCCAGCGTACCTCGCAGCCCAGCGCCGGGCGATTGCGGGCCGGCGCGGCATGTGGGCCCACGGCGTGCCCGGCTTCGTGCTCACCTCGCTGCACTCCCGGAGCGAAGATCCCACGCGGGACCTTCAATACAACCGCATGGTGTCCACCCGCGACGGCCATTCCGAACCGTGGAGCCACCGAGACTACTACCCCGAGTGCAGCTGGCAGTGCGCCGATGAGATCACCGCCGACGCGCCGCGCGTCGCCGCCTATGCCCGGCGCCTTCGCGGAGAGCGCGAGCTGCAGAGCGTGCTTGCGAACGTGTCCAACCTTCACCTGATCGAAGCCGTCGACCGCTACGCGCGCTTGCAGCGCTTGCCCGAGTACCTCGACGCCGACGCCGCCGCGACCCTTGAGCCGCGCCTAGCCAGCGCCCTGGAGTCCGGCCAGCTCGGCACGAGCTACCGCCAGCGCGGCGCCTGCATGGTCTACACCGCCTTCACCCGCCGCTACGGCCGGCAGCGGGCTTGGTGCCTGCGGGACCGCGGAATCAATCCTCCCGCCGCGGAGCAAACCCCATGAAGCGACGCGCTACCCTCCTGCTGGTTTCGCTCGCCTTCGCCGCAGGCTGCTTCGATCCCGATCGCGTTCCCGACGGCCCGCCCCGCGGCTGGGAAACGAACGTTCAAGCGTGCAGTGACGGGCGCGACAACGACTACGACGGTTTCGTCGACTGCCAGGACACGGACTGCATTCAGCGAAACTTCTGCGGCGAAATCGTGCCCGGAAATCCACCTGAAGGGCGCGAAGACACCTTCGAACTCTGCACGGACGGCATCGACAACGACGAAAACGGTCAGTTCGACTGCGGCGACCGCAAGTGCCAGGCGATTCAAGAAACCTGCTGCGTCACCGAGTTCAGCGATGTCCTCTGCAACGATGGGCTCGACAACGACCAAAATGGCTTCGGCGACTGCCAAGATTTCGGATGCCGCAACAACCCCTTCGTCACCGTCTGCGACTTGGAGCTGAACTGCACGGACGACGAAGACAACGACAACGATGGCTTCACGGACTGCGACGACCGCGACTGCGAATCCGACCCGGGCTGCCGCAGCCCTGAAGTTATTGGAAACGGCTGCAGCGACGAAGTCGACAACGACAGCGACGGGCTCATCGATTGCCTCGATCCAGATTGCTCGTCAAACCCGAACTGCTCGGTGCCCGAGAACACCGAGGAGCGATGCATGGACGGCATCGACAACGACGGCAACAACTTCACCGACTGCCGCGAGTTTGGCTGCTGTCCGCAGGACGCGGCCAACTGCATCACCCCTGCCGTCGACGCCTTCTGCAACAGCCTGCCTTCCGAAGACACCACCGCCCTGTGCACCGACGGCATCGACAACGACGGGAACAACTTCGTCGACTGTGCCGAGTTTGGCTGCTGCCGTGACGGAGAATGCATCAACGATGACGTGCAAGCGTTCTGTGATGCGCAACCGCGCGAAAACAGCCTCGAGACCTGCACGGACGGCATCGACAACGACGGCGACGGCTTTGTCGACTGCAACGACAACACCTGCATTGGTTGTGACGACGGCGTCTGCGGCTTGAGCAACACTCTCGAGGGCACGGAGCAGCAGATCCGCACCCTGCTCACGCTTTGCGAAGCGACGTACGACGCCTGCAACGACGGCATCGACAACGATGGCGATGGATTCAGGGATTGCTCAGACCGCAGCTGCATCTCGATTGGCGAGCTTCGCGATTTTGACGGCCGCATGCTTGCGGTGACGCCGTGCCTCGAGTCCGTATTCGACCCGGGCGATCTAAACGTCGAAGGCAACACGG
>JBCCRV010000374.1:0-7273 GCA_039201085.1 Myxococcota bacterium
CAGGCGAGCAGGTTCGTTTCCTGGCACGTGGATTCGCAAGCCTCGAGCGTGAAGCAAAAGGCGCCGTCGGTGTCGCGGCATTGCCCCGGCAGGCACAGGGTTCGCACGGCGAACCCGTCTGGGCAGCCCACGGCGATGTCGCCGTCGCAGAAGGCCGTGCCGCGCTCGCAAGGCTCCAGGCTTGGAAGGCAGCGGCCAAAGCCGGAGGCATCGACGTCGCAGAGGTCCGGCTCACACTCGCGTGCGACCTCGCGTTCGCTGCCAACGACGCAGGTAAGGAGTCGGTCATCCTCGCACCGCGACGTTATGCAAGGCACCTCACGACCGCACGTAGAGTTGCCGTTATCGATGCACGAGAGGCCTTCGGACGCGCAGTCGCGCTGCACCTCGACGCCGGCGAAGCAGTCGCGAAGCACGTCGCCATCGCACGAGGGTTGCGCGTCGGCGCAGGGGCTCCGGGCTTCCGCACCCACACACGCGAGGGCCTCGTCGCAGCTGCCCGCGGCGAGGACGCACGAGCTGACCTCTGGACCGCGAGGGCGCACTCCGTCCACGTTGAACCCCTGCATGCACGCGGCGTAACCCGTGGCGCTGCCTTGCTCGAAGTCCACGCATCCGCTGAGCCGAACGCATGCCAGCGCGCGGTCGGAGATCCGGGCGGGTTCGGGCGAGCTGGAAGTGGCACAGCCGGCGGCGGTCAGAAGAACGCAAAGGCTGAAGCGGCACTGCATGCCAGACTCCTATCAACGGCCTACGGCGCGGTCAACGCGGACTCAGGGAGCATCCGAGTTCTGGCGCGTCGCGTGGATTTCAAGGACGGCGTTTTGAACGACGGCTGCGTACAGCTCGTCGATGTCTTCGTCATCGACGGCAATGCATCCGGCGGTCCAGTCGACGCCGTTGCCCAGCATGCGAACCACGGCGCGGTCCGACTCGCCGTGAATGCCGATATCACCACCGATCCCCGCCTCCTCGGGCACTTCGCCACGACGGCGCGCTTCGCGGTAGCGCCGACGGTCCGTTGCGTTCGGGTACGACACATGAAGGAAGCGTCGAAAGCGCTGGCTCCGATGGCGCGAATCGATGCGGTACGTGCCTTCCGGCGTTCGCCGGTCGCCTTCATAGAGCTTCGGCCCTTCGTCGCCCGAACCGATCGCGATCGAGTAGGTCTTTACGAGCGTGTCTCCGCTCCAGGCCTCCAGGATGTGCTCGTCCTTGTACAACACGAGCCGGCCGATGCGCACGTCTTCGGGAAGCTGAACGCCGACGTAGGCTCCGCGCTGTACGGCCGCGCAGGTCATGAGCAGCCCAGCGATGGCGGCCATCGCAAGACCCAGTCTGGCGCGCTCGAACGACATCTGCTCCGGCAACGCCACCAGCGGGTGCCGCCTATTCCCCGCGCAGCGGATTCACGTCGCCAGTGTGTGTTCACGGGGTCCATCCGCAGCTTTCTCCACCTCCGGGTGGAGGTACGCCATCCTGTCGTCATGACGCCCCGTTTGTCGATGAGCTCGTTGGACAACGAATCGATGGGGGCGTTCATCGACGCGGTCTACGCGATCGCCATCACGATTCTAGCCCTTGAAATCCCGAGCCAGACCGACAGCAGCGGCGAGCTCGCGCGCGTACTCGGCGAGTACGTGGTGACCTTCGCGATCCTCTTCAGCTTCTGGGCCCAACACCGACGTCTAAACTCCGAGCACCGAACGTTCACCCGTTCGCTGCTCTGGCTGAACGGATGGGTGATGCTTCTCGTCTGCCTGATCCCACGGGCGACGACGATGGTCTTCGAGTACGGCGGTGACGTAACGCTCGTCGACCTGCAGGGCACGGTGCTGGGGAGCGAAGCCTGGACCCGTTCGGAGCTCGTGGATGTCGCGTACATCGCCATCGTGCTCGGCGCGGACTTTGGCCTGCTTGCGCTCAGCAGGGAGCTCCGTCGCATCAAGGCGGTGGGCACGTTGCTAGTGCTGCTCTGCCTTGTGCTTTCAATACTGCTGCCGATCCCCAATCGCTACGTGACGCTGATCCTGCCGCTAGCCCTCTTCTTTGAGAAGGAGATCCTGCGCCTCGTGCTTCGCGGCAAGTAGCGGCTCGCTCAAACCGGCCAGCGCATTTCGACCTTCGCGCCGCCGAGGTGCGAGGCGTCGATCGTGAGTGTTCCGTCGTGCCGCTGCAGGATTCGATTCACGATCGCCAAACCAAGCCCGACGCCGCCGGTACTGCGGCCGCGATCGGCTTCCTGACGAAAGAAGGGGGCCAGCACCTTCTCCCGCAGTTCCTGCGGAATGCCGGGACCGTTGTCGTGCACGCTTACACGAACGTGGTCGCCTTCGTCGTGGAGCTCGATCCGAACGCGTCCGTTTCCATAGCGAACGGCGTTTCGCAGCAGGTTTTCGACGGCCCGCTGAAAGAGCCGTGGGTCCGCATGTACGAGCACGCCCCCGCCAACGTCCACGTCGACTTCCACGTCCGAATCGTCGGGCGCATCGAGCTGTGCAATCTCTGCAAGGTCGTGCACGACCTGCTGCGGCTCGAAGGTCTGGCGCTGTAAACGCGTCTCGTCCGACTGCACGTAGCCAAGCAGCTCCGCGACCAGCTCGTCGAGCGAGTCCACCTCGCGGGCCATGGCTTTGTAGCGCTGGGCACGTTCGTCTTCGGTCTGGTTTTCGATCAACTCCAGGTGAAAGCGCAGCCGGGAAAGCGGCGAACCGAGCTCGTGTGAAACAGCCTGAACCAGCTCTTCGCGGCTGCGAATGAGCCGCTCGATGCGCTCGGCCATGCTGTTGAAGCTCGACGCGAGTTCGTTCGAAGGGCCAGACGGATTGTCGACCCGCGCGCCGAGCTCGCCAATGGCCAGGAGTGCGTTCGCTTCTTCCACCTTTCGGAGCTGGCGGGACAAGCGAAACGCCAGCCACCCGGCGAGCAGTGGAAGACAGATGACCGAGAGGTACACGCCGATGGGAACGAAGCCCTTCGGCCTCATGGGATTGACCGGTCCGACGGCGAAGACGCCCTCATCGTCGCGGAGCGCCATGAAGTACCACTCTTCACGAAAGGAAACGCGAAGCGGAATCGCTTCGCCGGGTTGCACACCTCGACCAAGCAGTGCCTCCACGTCATCCGCGTCCATGATGGAGAGCGGCACCTCGTAGTGCGGCTGGAGCGCATCAAGACGCGCCTCGCGTCGACCGGGCGCCTCCGCGTCGACGAGCTCATGGGCAAGAAAGATGGCGTCCGTTTGCGCACGGTCTTCCAGCCACGAAAGGCTGACGCCGTGAACGACGAGAATGCCGAAGCCCACGATCCAAGTGATGAGCACGCTCGTGGTGATGAGTTTGAGAAACGAGCGGCTCATCGCGCGGCCAGCAGGTAGCCGACGCCTCGTACGGCTTTGAGGCGCGTCGTGTCGAAGCCGGAGCGCTTGAGCTTTCGCCGAATGCGACTGATATGCACGTCCATGCCGCGGTCGAGGCCATCGTATTCGATGCCGAGCACCTTCGTGTAGAGATCCTCGCGCTCGACCACGGCGCCGGCGTGCCTTGTGAGCATTAAGAGCACGTCGAACTCCATCGTGGTCAGGGGCACGGTCTGATCGGCTACGCCCGCATCACGGGAGCCGACATCGACCCAGAGCTCGCCGACGCGAAGCACACCAGCTTGCTCGGGTACGCCGTTGCCGCTCAAGCGGCGAAGCTGCGCGCGAATGCGCGCCAGCAGGATGAGCGGCTCGATCGGTTTCGTCACGAAGTCGTCGGCGCCGATTTCAAGGCCGGCGACGTGGTCCGCATCGCTCTTGCTCGCCGTGAGCATGAGGATGGCGCCGCGATACGTGGGCCGAACGCGACGACAAACGTCAAGGCCATTCACGCCCGGAAGCATCAAATCGAGAATGACCGCGTCCGGCGGCGCTTGGAGAATGCGCTCGATGCCGGCATTTCCGGACGCGACATGCGCGAGCTCAAACCCGTGCAGGCCGAGGTACTCGAGCAGAAGAGCCGCCAGCTCGTCGTCGTCTTCGACGAGCAGCAACTCGGGTTTGCGCGAGGTCATCACGGTCGATCTTTCGTCCTTCTACGGCAGCGATCAAGGGGCTCTACAGTTCGCTACGAATCGCTTCCCTTTGCCCGTGGTGGCATCGGAGGCCGCTCCCTAGCGTGTCTTCATTCGGCTTTCGAAAGGAGACATCTTCATGCGGCTTACGAACATCATCCTGGTCCTGGGGCTCGGCGCGATCCTGGCATGCGGCGACGATAGCGACACGGACGCCCCGAACGCCGACCCTAGCGAGACCAGCGTACCCGACGGGCGCATCGAGGAAATGGGTGCGGACGAAGGCGCCGCGCCTACGGCATGTACGGCGGAAGCGGTGCTCCAAACGGCAGCCGGAGGTATCGAGTTCGTACGCACGCCCGACGAGTGCTTTGAAGCGCTGCCCGACTGGCCGTATGAGCCCGAATACGTCGAACTCGACGGCCTTCGTCAGGCTTATGTGGACGAGGGACCTGCGGACGGCCCCGTGGTGCTGCTGCTTCACGGTCAACCGACGTGGTCGTACCTCTACCGGCACATGATCCCCGTACTGGTGGATGCCGGTTTTCGCGTCATCGCGATGGACCACCTCGGCATGGGCCGTTCGGACAAGCCGACGGACATCGAATCCTATAGCTACCTGGGTCACGCAGACCGGCTGCTTCGTTTCATGGATGCCCTCGCGCTTTCCGACATCCACCTCTTCGTTCAGGACTGGGGAAGTCTGATCGGATTGCGCGTCGCCGGGCTGAATACGGAGCGCTTCGCGCGCATCGCCGTGGGCAATGGCGCACTTCCGGTGGTCCCAGCTGGCTTCATGCCCTTCCCGGCCGTCGCCGATCCGAATGCGGTGGTCGATCTGCCCCCGCCCTTCCCGATCCCTGACCAACAGCCGCCGTTCTATGAAGGATGCGAGCCCCTCTCGGAAGACGGTGACGACTTTGGCGCCTGGATGACCTACTCGATGAAGGCGGCGTCCTTTCGCCCCTCGGAAATTGTCGAAGCGCTGACGTGGTTTCCCGTGCCGGAGGACGTCGAAGCAGCGTACGACGCGCCCTTCCCGAGCCGCGTCTACATGGCCGGTGTGCGCGTCTTTCCTTCGCTCATCAACGATCTGCCGGGACTCAACGCCGACGCGTGGGCGGGCCTATCGTCCTTCACGCGACCCTTCCTCACGATCTGGGCGGAGAACGATCCGGGTACCCTCGGTTCGTGTGACGCTCAGCAGGCATTTGTCGATATGGTGCCGGGCGCCGCCGGCTGGCCCGCGGAACGATTGCCCGAAGCGAGTCACTTTCTTCAGGACGATCAGGGCGAAGAAATCGCCCGTCGACTCGCCGCCTTCTTTCGCGTCGAACCAACGCCCTTGACCCGCGAATCACGCTACTGCGAGCTGCTGCTCGTTCGCGTGGGTGCGTCGGGTCCGGAGGCCGAAGTGTGGGGCACGCAGGGCACGGGCACGTGCCCACAGGCCGCCCTTGATGCGCTCGATATCGAAGCGATCACCGAGGACACGGGTGCCCTGAGCGTGGTCGTCAACGGTCCGCGCCACTGGATCCCAAACGCGACGGAGGGCGCCGGTTCTCCGTCTTCGCTCAGGCTCTTCGGCGAGCTTCCGATGATTCGCTTCGCCACGGTCACCGTCGACCCGAGCATGATGTCCACGGCATATACGGAGGCCACCGTGCTTCGCACCACCACCTACACCTTCGACGCGGGTGAGGAGGTGTACGAGCTTTCCTCTCCCGAAGGTGCGACGTACGTGATGCAGTCGCTCTCGCTGATAACGGACCCGACGCTCACCTTCGCGGACCTGCCTATGCTCGGCGAGCGACTCACGCTGCCGACGGACTGGAGCTACACTGTGCGCACCCTCGACGCGCCGCTCGTGCTCGATGTGGAGGGCGAAGCCACCGTGCTCACGGACGACCTCGGCAACACCTACCAGCGTAGCCCTTGAAGGCCGCGTGCATGTCGATTGTGCGAGCGCCGCTCGCGGATGTTCGCTAGTACGGGACGGCAGGCGCGGCGCCGATTTGAGCTCGCTCGCCCCTTGCCGTGCGTCATGGCTACGTTCCCCCGAATTCGCGTCGACTTGAACGCGCCATCCCCGTGGCAGCCGCTGGCGGAGTTCGCTGGGCCCGCCTCGCGACTCCTGGACTGCTATCTCAAGGATCTAGGAGACACGGAAGACTGGCGCAGCATCGTCGAGCTGTACCGAAACACGCTCCTGACCCCGGAGGAAGCCCGCGCCGTGGACGGCATTGCGAAGGCGATTGGGCGGGACGCGAACGACGTGCTGCTCGCCAACCTTTACTACGATGCGTTCCGTGCGCTCATCGGCTGCACGGCCGTTGCCGTCGGAAGCCCGGACGGTCCTCTTCACGCCCGCAACCTGGACTGGTGGACGGAGCAAAACCTGCTTGCGAGCGAAACGCTGATCACGGATGTCGTGGGCGCACCGGCGGGCCCCTTCTCCACCATTGGATGGCCGGGGCTTTACGCGGTCTATTCCGGCGTCGCGCCGGGTCGCTTTGCGATCACGCTCAACGCCGTCGTGAGCACCGAATCGCCGGCGATCAGGCGCTCGACCACGCTCTTCCTTCGGGAGGTCTTCGCGACGGCGCGAACCTACGAAGAAGCGGTAGAGCGCCTTACGTTCGAACCGATTGCGGCCGACTGCCTGCTGCTGGTCACTGGCGTTGAGAAGGGTCAGCGCGTGGTGATCGAACGCACCAGCACGCGCGCCGAACTTCGCGACAATGACTTCGGCCCGCTCGTTGTCACCAACGACTATCGCGCCATGGAGGACGTGGGCGCGAGCGACGCGGGCGAGCTGCATGCGAGCGCCTGTGGCCGCTTTGACCGCGCGACGTACCTGGCGTCGATCGCCGAGCCCACGCCCGAAGCGCTGTTCGACGTGCTTCGAGACCGGAAGGTGAAGATGGACATCACCGTTCAGCAGATGGTGCTCTGTGCCCGCACCGGCCGGATCGACGTGCGACGCGTTGGCTGATACTCGCGCGGGCCGCAAAGTCTGGAGTGTGGCTCTCCTCTAGACCCAATACCGTTCGGTAAAGGCGAGAGCAGGGGGGCGGGACGAAGGACGAAGAACGCGGGAAGCACAACGCTCGGCGCACGACGCGGGAAGCACAACGCTCGGCGCACGACGCGGGAAGCACAACGCTCGGCGCACGACGCGGGAAGCACAACGCTCGGCGCACGACGCGGGAAGCACAAC
>JBCCRV010000375.1:0-7266 GCA_039201085.1 Myxococcota bacterium
GTGGGTCCATTCGCCGATGACGAGCGACGTGGGGTCTTCGACCCGCGTGGTTTCCTCCTCGCTGTCGGCAAGGTTTTGCGCGGTCGACAGAAACACCTTCGTATCGGATGGGGCGACGCCGATGCGGAACCCGCTGGACGGGAAGAGCTCGGCGACGAAGATCCCGACGAAGTTCGCGTCGGGCCGCTCCGCCGAGTCGAGGGAGATCCAGAACTCGACGGTGAACTCCTCGTCACCCGGGGTGTCCGCGGAGCTGCGAAACGAAACTTCGCCACTCGTGTCGGGCGTACGCACAAGGTGAACGCTCGTGCCAGTGGCGGGCGTGGCACCTGCGCCGCCGAGCTCGACCTCGCCGAAGAAGACCGATTCGGCCGTCGTCCCAGTGCCAGGCTCAGCGGTCGGTCCGGCGGCAGCCTCATCGAAGGCGTAATAGTGAAGGGGTGCGGCCGCTCGAATTAACCCTTGGTAGCCCGCTTCGGGACAGGTGCTCATGTCCGGCGCGTCCGCCTCCATTGCTTCGTCCCTTGGCGCGTCGGTCGGTGCATCCGTGGGTGCATCGACGGGCGTATCCGTTGGCAAGTCGATGGGCGTATCCACCGCGACGTCGGCGGCGTCGACGCCCGCATCGACGGCGTTTGCGGGAACGCATTCGTTGGCGGCGCAACGTTCGCTCGCGTCACAGACCGCGGTGCTGGCCGGCGTAAGAACAAGGGTGAAGCTGCCTTCGCTGTCACCGTTCAGCTGCACGTCTTCACAGGCGAGCGCGACGCGCTCACAGTTCGCCGTGACCACAGCGACGAGGCCATAGGGGCCCGGGTCGAAGTCGCCGAGCTGGGGCGTGGAGTCTGAGATGACGACCTGCCGAAGCGAGCGGGCGAAGGGGTCGGCTTCGTCGACGCCGGCGCACGAGGGCACGACCGCAACTTCGACGCGTGCGCCGTCTGCGAAAACGCCGTCGGGCAGGACGAGTTCAATCTCGTACGAGCCACCGCCGCACGCGCAGGCAAAGGCAAGTAGAATGCAAAGCCGCACCGATAAAACGTACCACGCGCACGCAGTGTCGCCCCATTCGCGGCGCTCCTGCGGCCCACTGGGCGCGCTCAGCTGCGGCGAAACTCGCGGTCGAAGAGGCGGACCCGGCGTAGCAGCAGGTCGAGCACGAAGAGCGCCAGCGCAAGGTAGAGGAGCAGCGACCACAGCTCTTCATGGGCCTCGATCGTCTCGCCCTGGGCGTCGAAGAGGCGCGCGGGGGAGGGCGAGGCTTCGCCACCGGTAACGGCGGCGACGCGGCTCAGAAGGGCCGTGTTGGGCTCGAGCGTCGCGTACTCGCTCGGGTAGGGGTTCGCAAGCTGGGTGGCCGATTCGGCGACAACGCGTCCCTCGCGGCGGTGCTCGGCGGTGAGCACGAAGCTTCCGTAGGCGTCGAGGGGCAGCCGAGCCTCGTACCGGCCCGGCGCCGTTTGGCGCAGCGGGAGCTCGCGCGTGCGTCTGAGCTGGGGGTCCGCTTGGTCTTCGGGCGAGTCGGCCCGCGCGCGTCGGGCGCCCATCGGGCCCTCGACCTTCAGCACCGAATCGAGGCCGTTCATGAACTGATCGCTGTTGTCGATCGCGTCGACCGTCACGCGCACTTCGTCACCGGTGGTTTCGGCAAACATGTCGAGCCGCTGGCGACGCTTGTTGCGCATGTGCTCGCGAACGAGCTGGGCCCAAAACTGGCTGTAGCCGCGCCAGCGAAGCCATTCGACGGCCCAGCGATTCTTAACATCGCTCGTCCATGCCAGGGACCAGCCCAGGCCGACGCGCCAGCGGGCGAGGATCGGCTCGCTCAGGTCCGACTGAAGGATCACCTGGGCGGGAATGGGCTTTGCGCGCGTGGCGACGTAGCCGCGAAGGTAGGGCGAACCGGCGATGTTCACGCCGCGTAAGAAGTCCGCGCGGCTCACGACGCTGGGTTGGAAGTACTCCTCAACGGCGGAGCTTCGAGAAACAGTGGTCGTTTCGCGCATAAAAATGCGCGGCACGTTGTGGGCGTCGCTCGTCAGGTACGAGCGACCGCCGCCCAAATTGGCGATACTCTGCAAGAGAACGCGGTTCACGTCGGCGCCCAAGCCGACGGTGCTCACGGTAATGCCTTCGGCGCGCATGACCTGCGTGAGCTCGGTGATGCCGTTTTCCGGTGCTTGGCCGTCCGTAAGCAGGATCACGTGCTTGATGCGTGCGCGCGTCACCGAAAGATCTTGATAGGCCATATCGAGCGCCGAGAAGATCTCCGTACCGCCACGGGCGCTCATGCGGCCGATGTCGCGGAGGATGCGGGTTCGGTTTCGTGCGCTCTGCATGCGTACGATCCGTTCCGGGCGGGAATCGAAGCCCACCACGGCGATGTAGTCGTCGCTTGAGAGGAGCTCCGCCGTTGCACGTGCCGCTTCCTTGGCGAGCTCCATCTTTGGGCCGTTCATCGAGCCGCTTCGGTCGATGACCAGCGAGAGCGCCAGGCTAGGCTGGTCTCGCCGCCGCTGGGCGTCCATGCGGACGGGCAGAAGCCGCTCCATGCGTGTTCCCTGCCAGCCGCCGAGGCCAAAGGCGCGCTCGCCGCCGGCCATGATGAAGCCGCCACCGAGGTCACGGACGTAGCGTTCGATGGCGTCCATTTGGCTGAGCGAAACCTGGTCCGCCGATACGTCGCTCAGGATGAAGAAGTCGAAGCGTTCGAGTTCGCGCACGCTTGTGGGGATCGCACGGGGGTTGCGCACCTCCACGTCGTAGTCGGCGGCAGTCAGCGCTTGGGCGAGGTAGCTCGCGCGGCCGCGGGCCCCCTCGACGTACAGAACGGTGGGCTTGCCGGGCACGACGACGGTCGTTTCGAAGCGGTTGTTCTCACCGAAGCGGTCTTCCGTTTCCTCGTCGCCGCGCATGTCAAGCCGGTAGGTCACCGGACCGGCCACGCGCGTGATCGAACGAAACTCGACTTCGTTTTCGCCGGCTTCAAGTTCGAGGTCGCGGATCAAGTCGAGGCCGTTCAGCGTTTCACCTTGGTAGAGTCGGAGGCGCACGTTCGCCCGTGTGCTAGCGAAGATGCGCGCGCGAACCGGGAAGGGCTCGCCCACCTCGATGCGGTCCGGAAGGGTGAGCTCGCGAATGGCGATTTCCGGCGGCGCACCTTCTTCGCTCGTTTGGTAGTGCACCTGAACGCCGAAGCGCTCCGCGCGCGAGGTTTCGGCGAGCACGTCGCCGCGCGTTTGACCGCCGTCCGTGACAAAGACAGCGCGGCGTAGGTGGCCATCGGGAAAGAGGCCATACGCCAGCTGGAGGGCGCCCTGGAGATCGCTGGCGCGGCCGTCCTCATGGCGCAGCTCCGCGGCCCGGAGCTCGGCGAGCTCGCCGTCGTCGCCCCGCAGCGAGACGGCGCGGGCGACCTCGGCGAAGGTGATGAGCTGCACGTCGTTGCTCTCGCGCGTTTCATAGGCGGCGCTCGCCGCGGCGATGCCTTCGTCGATGGCGGCGTCCGTGACGGACTCGCTCACATCGAGCAGAAAGATCGTGCTGATTCGCGTGACTTCCGTGGTGCGCGCCAGGCGGGCGACGGCGAGCGTCAATACGGCGGCAAGGCTCGCGCGAAGCAGCACGCCGAGCCAGCGCTGGGCCGTGGGCAGGTCCGCGAGCGAGCGCGTTGCCGCGTAACCAAAGAGTGGGGCGATCGAGAAAGCGAGGAGCCAGCGCGGACGAAGGATCTCATAGTTGCTGCCCGCATATTGAAAGCGCAGGTCGAGGAGCGAAAGGCGGTAGAGACCGTACGCGAGCAGGCCGCAAAGGCCGAGCGTCACCCAGAAGCCAGTGCGGCGCAGCATGGTCATTGTGCGCACCTCATACCGTCAGCCGCCGGTGGTATGTGAACCATTCCGCGCAGAGCATGCCGAGCACGGCGAGCACCAGGTAGAGCCAAATCTCTCGGCGAAGGCCGACCTTACCCCGCGTGGGTGGCGCGGCTTCGACACTTCCTACGGAGAGCGTCTCCGGGGGCTTGATGTCCGACTCAACGCCGGCGCCCAGGTTGGCGGCGAACACCTCGTCGCCAGCCGAGGTGCGCAGCGTATGAAAGCCCGCGCGAAGGCCGGCAAAGACTGCGCGTCCTTCTTCGACGGGCACTTCACGGGCCGCGCCATCGGGAAGCAGAATCGTCGCCCGTTCGTCGCCGGCGGGCGCGGGGATTCGCCAGGTGTCGCCTGTGGCATAGCTCGATACAAAGCCCGCCTGCTCCTGAACAAAGTAGTCGATGGTGTTCAGCAGCAAGAGCGGCCAAGCGACGCGAAGGGGAAGGTCGCTTTGGCGCATGTCGAAGGTGAAGGCGACGAAGCGCCGGCCCGCGCGTGAACCGGTGACGATGAGCGGATCGCCTTCGCTGGATGCGACGGCGCGGTCACCGCTTTGCATCTCAATCTCGAGCGACTCGACGATGTTCACGTCGCCGAGGGCCGTCCACTTCACAAGGGGATGGCGGCGGCGAACGTTCTCGAAATAGGGACCTTCGAGCGTGCCACGCACGACGAAGGGCCCGCGACTCGGGTCATCGCTGACGGGGTTCAGGTAAAGGGCTGCGGTCTCCGGCGTCGCGGGCGGCACCCAGTTGTCGAAGATGACGACGTCGTAGCCTTCGGCGCCCCCGTACTGGCTCGGCGTTTGCTCGGTCACGTCCAGGTATTCGTCGAGAAGGAGAGCAGCCTGCAGGTAGAGATTGGCCGCGCTCACGACGAGCACCCGGGCGCGCCGCCGCTCCGGGAGCCGCGCGAAGGCGTGGTTGTCGGCCTCGAGCGGATCTTCGCCGTCTACGACGCGCAGCGCCGCTTCCATTGTGGCGTCCACACCGGAAACGTTGCGAAAGAAGCGGCGCAGGTGTTCGCCGGCGGCGAGTGTGATTCGCTGCACGTCCACCGTCGACCCATCGCCTTTGAGCTCGAGCTCGACGACCCGGTCTTCGTCGCCCGCGTTGTAGAGCTCGACGAGCACTTCGCTCTGCGATTTGTCGAGCCGGTAGCGGCGAACGCTGAAGGCGGCGATGGCGACGTTGTCATCCCGCTGCCCGATGGCCGTCCAGCTGAGTCGCACGCCGGCTTCCTCCAGGCGGGCGCCGAAGGTGGCCGTGTCGAAACGCGTTTCGTCGAGCACGCCGTCGCTCAGGAGCACCACTTCGGCGTTTGGCTCGTCGCGCCGCACAACGAGCGATACGCGCAGGCCCGCGCGGAGGTTCGCGCCGACCTCCGTGGGGCTGAGCTCTTCGATCGCGTCCTTCAGAATACGCGGCTCGTCCGTAAGCGGCGTCAGGGGCGTGGCTGTCGCGTCGAGCTGCGCGACGAGCATGCGGTCGGCGGGACCAAGCTCCTCAACGAGCGTACGTGCAATCGCCTTGGCGCGGTCAAAGCGCGAGCCCTGAGCGTCCGTCGTTTGCATGGATGCGCTCGCGTCGACGAGCAGGACGACCGTGCGGCCCGCCTCCGTCGCGCCGGAAAGTCGCGGGTCGCCGAGCGCGAAGGAGAGCGCAGCGACCACGAGCAGCGCGATCAACAGTGAAAGCCAGCGCTTCAGCTGGGAGAAGAGGCGCGTCGTTTGCTTCTCCGCAAGAACCTGATTCCAAAGGCTCACGAAGGGCACTTCGATGCGGCGTCGTCGAAGCTTGAGCAGGTAGAGCACCACCACCGCGGCACCAACGGCCGCGAAGGCCGTGAGTACTTCGGCGAGCGTGAGGCCCGTCAGGTTCACGGCTGCTCCGCCCTCGCGGCCGTCGCCTGGCTCATCGAACGAGCCCTCCGGCGCGGAGCACGGTAAGAATCGCGTCGTCGAAGGGCACGTCCGTGCTTAGGGCATGATACGCCACCTGCTTTTGGCCGCAGAAATCCGCGATGCGCTGGCGGTATTCGGCATGTGCTTCCCGGTACCGGTCGAGCACGCGCTGGGTGACGGTGACTTCGCGGAAGTCGCCCGTCTCATAATCGACGAGGCGCACGTCGCCGTTAAGTGGCGGATCGAGTTCCGCCGGGTCGAAGAGCTGAAGCACGAAGGGTTCGAACTTTGCGTAGCGAAGCTGGTTGATGCCCGCTTCGAACCCCGCGGGATCGTAGAGGTCGCTCACGAGGATCGCGACGCCGCGGCGCTTGTTCTGCGCGGCAAAGGTGCGTAGCGCCTCTTCCAGGGACGTCGTTCCATCGGCGCCCAGGGGCCGGAGAAAGTCGAACACCTTGAAGATGCGGTTCTTGCCACGCGTCGGCGGCAGGCGGCCTTCCATCTTCTGGTGAAAGCTCAGGACGGACACGCGGTCGAGGTTGGCGAGCGCGATGTACGCCAGCGCAGCCGCGATTTTCTTGGCGTAGCGAAGCTTTGGCGGGTCGCCGAGACCCATCGAACGCGACGCGTCGACGAGGACGTAGACGCTGAGGTCCTCTTCCTCTTCGAAGAGCCGAACGAGCAGCTTGCCCGTGCGCTGGTAGACGTTGACGTCGAGGTAGCGAAAATCGTCGCCGGCGACGTATTCACGGTGGTCTGCGAACTCGATGCCCGAACCGGTCTTTTTGCTTCGACGGTCCGCGCGCATGCGCCCCGAGTAGGCCCGGCGCGACGCGATCGCGAGGTACTCGAGTCGACGCTGAAACTCTTCGTCGAAGAGATCCTCGTCGTCCCGCATGACAGCGGGTGCTGCGCCCTTGCGGCGTAGCCAGTCAAATGCGCCCATCGCCGCGTTCTACGCTGACTCGGGGACCGACTTCAGGATGTCTTCGAGCACGTCGTCGGGACGCACGCCCTCGGCTTCGCCTTCGAAGTTCAAGATAATGCGATGGCGAAGGGCGGGTTTCGCCGCCCAGCGCACGTCGTCGACGGCGGCGCTGAAGCGACCGTCCATGAGCGCGTGAATCTTCGCCGCGAGCAGCATCGATTGGGCGCCGCGGGGGCTGCCGCCGAAGCGCACGAAACGCTGGACCTTGTCCGGCGCCGAGTCCCGGTCCGGGTGCGTGGCTTCGAGCACGCGAATTGCGTAGTCCTTCACGTGGTGGCTAACCTCCACGTCGCGGACCACCTTCCGCATCTTCAGGATTTGGTCGCGGTCCAGCACGGGCTCAACCTCGGGCGTCACGGCGCCCGTCGTGCGGTCAAGAATGCCGTGAAGGTCTTCGCGCGTGGGAAAGGACACTTCGAGCTTGAAGAGGAAGCGGTCGAGCTGGGCCTCGGGTAGGGGATAGGTGCCTTCCATCTCCAGTGGGTTCTGCGTGGCGAGCACGA
>JBCCRV010000376.1:0-7245 GCA_039201085.1 Myxococcota bacterium
CCAACCGTTCCTTCGGTGGCCGAAGCCAGGTGATCGCCGCGGGCAGGAAGGTGATCGTCACGACGTACGCGACCATCACGCCGAGGCCCGCGGCCACGCCAAAGTGGCGCAGCATGGCCGTCTTTGACACCGCGAGCGACGCAAGGCCCACAGCCGTCGTGACCGACGTCAGCAAGCACGCGACGGCCATGTGCTTGACGGTGTTCTGAACCGCGTCCTTACGCTCGCGGCCGGACGCCAGATCTTCTCGGTAGCGGCCGATCAGATGGATCGAGTCGCTGATGCCGATGATGATGAGCAGCGTGGGAATGATGTTGTTGAGCACATTGAAGGGCTCACCGGCCAAGGCCATGCCACCCACGACCATTACGGCGGTGAGGGCCACGGCCACAATCGGCAGGTACACGCCCGGGAGCCAGCGCAGAAAGACGCCTAGCAGGAGCATGCAAACGAGCAGGGTCATCGGCACCAAGAAGATCTGGTCGGCGCGAATGTTCGACACGATGACGTTTCGCAGGTGCGGCAACCCGCCCAAACGCACGCGCATACCCTCCGGCGGGGCGTTCGCCTCCAGGTCGCTCTGCAGCGCGTCCACGCGCGCCAGCATTTCGCGGCTGTCGCCTTCGGCGAGCACGAGCACGGTGACGAGCAACGTTCGGTCCGCGCTGATCAGGCGCCCGTCAAAGAGTCCGTTTTGCGTCAGGGCGGTGCGCAGCTCCTCGACGTCTTCGTCGGTCACGTGCTCGCCCTCAACGATCGGCGTCGCTTCCAGCTCGAGCGAAAGGCGCGACCCGAGCGCCGCAAAGCCGCCCGGAAAGCGCTCCGGATCCGCCTCCACGAGCGACACGAAGGCGTCGACCAAAGCGGGGTCGAAGTCGTCCTCCGGGTCGTCGGCGTCGTCGTCGAAGTCTTCGTTGTCTTCGAGTGCTTCGAGCTCATCGAGGCCCGCGCCGACGTCCGCTTCCTCCCGGCGGGGAATCGGCGTGCGCGTAAGCGAGATGACGTCGTCCACCCAAGGATGGCTACCGACAACGCCGCCAAGGCGATGGGCATAATCGAGCGCATCGCGCTCGACGACGTTCGGCGCTTCGAGCAAGAGGAGCATGCCGTTCGACGAGTCGCCGAAATCCGACGCAAACTCGTCGGCCACGTCCTCGCCGCCTTCAAAGGACGCGATGAGCGCCTCGACGGAGGGATCAACCCGGATCTGGGGGATCTGCGAACCGAGCAGGGCCGTAACGCCCAGCATGATGAGCACGACCAGTCCACGGCGTGCTGTGGTCACGCGGGCGATCCAGCTAGCCCACATCAAACCGCTCCTGTACGCCCGCGGCGAGGCCCGCCGCTGGCGGGCAAAGAAGTGCCGGTCTCGAGTCGCCCATCAACGTGAGGGCGCGATAGTCCCCGATGCCGCCAAGCACGTCCAGTGCGGTCCCCAGCCCCTGCAAACTCATTGATGGGCGGAGGCTGCTCATGACGTGTTTCAAAGGCCCGCCATAAATAGGTCGGGTCGAGGGCGTAGCTGGACCGGCCAGCCACCGCAAATCGTTGACGCACAGCGTCGTTGACGCGAGCGTGACTCGTGGCCCAGCGAGTGTTCCTAGCGGCCGGAGGTGGCGAGGAAACGCGGGCCTTCGCCACCGATTTGCATGCGGCGCTGCGGCACACCCGCGAGTGCACCCTCACGCTCGCGTCCAACAGCGGCGACCTCCTGGAGCGCGCCTGGCGCCTCTTTCAGTGCCTGAATACGAAAGAAGATGCTTCCTTGATTGCCCTTGGGCCGGAAAGCCGCGTAGCGGCCGCGCTTTGGAGGGGTCCCTGTGTTTGGCTGCCTGAGCATCCCCGAAGCCTCCACCAGCCGAAAAGCCAGGTTGTTCGGCGGCTGAGTGCACTGCCGGGCAGCGAGGAGGATCGGGCTCAGCTGCTCCGCTTGGGCATCGACGGCTCGCGGTGGTCGTCCGCCCTTGCGGCTGCGCGGTCCACCGTCGCCTTTGCGTGCTCGGCCCATCGACGCGCTGCCCGCCGGCTCTGGCAACGCGCGCTGAGCAACTCGGCGGTCGTTCCGTGGGGCCTTTTGCGCGACGACGATGCATTTGCGCCGCCGGCACCCAAGGGCCGGAGCGCTGAGCTGGCCGAAGCCCTTGGCTACCCACCCTTGGTGCCGGAGGGAAACACGGAGGACCGCGAAATTCCTCGCGTTTTTGTCCACGTACCGCGGCCGTTGGCCCCTGCCTCGCGTAACTGCGCACGCGCCGCGCTGCGAGGCTGGATCCCCGTAGGGCGGGCGGACCACAGCGGCGGCTGGGTGCTCACCGGCGGGTTCATCGTGAGCGGCCCGGACCTCGGTCCGCTCGAGGGCGCCGAGCGGGATCGTGCCTTTGCCGATGAACACTGGCTTCGGGCCCTGCAAGCCGCCCTCGACGGCCCGATCGACGCGGCGCTGAAGGGTGGCCAGTGGAAACAGCGCGTCGAGGCGCTCCAGGCTCGGGTTCGCGAGCACTCACTTGAGACGGGTGCAAAACGGCTTCTGCGACTCCTTGACTCGGCCCCGAGCGCCAGTTAGATCGCCAGCCCGCCTGAGCTCAGGCCTGAACCGCACCTTTCGGGGCCCGTCCCCTTTTCGCGCCACGCGCAATCTTAGAGAACACTATGGCCAACCACGCCTCCGCCAAAAAGCGCATCCGTCAGACCATTAAGCGCACCGCGCGCAACAAGCACCAGCGCAGCACGATTCGCACGCTTGTGAAGCGCGTTCGCGTCGCTGTCGAAGCCGGCGATAAGGCGGCCGCGAAGACAGCTCTGGACGCCGCCGTGCGCCGCATCGACATGGGCGTGTCTCGCGGTCTCTTTCACCGCAAGACGGGCAGCCGCTACATCTCGCGCCTTTCGACGCAGGTCGCCGCGCTCTAAGGGCGCCGGATAGCTGTGAAAGCGCGCCCTTTTGGGGTGCGCTTTTTTCATACCGTCACGGGGACCATTCCGTCATGGAGACGGAGGTAGGCGATGACCGTTTGATGACTGGAGCCGCTCAAAGCCGCTCATTCATCAAACGGTCATGGCCTACCTTCGTCCCCATCATCATCGGCTAGGTCGTCGGCGAAGTCGGAGATCATCCGGAACGCCCGGCCGTTTGGGTCAAAGGGTTCGTCCGCATCCGGAAGGCGGTGCGAAAGGTTCGTGACGGCCACAAGTACGCGCGCCGTCTCGGGCCCGATCTCAACGGGCAGGTAGCTGCGCCCGTCGCCGCGCCGTGGCGGCGCCGAGAGCCGACCCAAATCCTCGCCGTCGGCACCGAGGCGAATCGCCGTGAGGCTCCATTCGACGCCGTATTCGCCTCGCAGCCAGACGCGTAAGCGCCGTCCTTCACGCGCGCTCTCGCCGAGGTCGACGAGCGCAAAGGACGAAGCGAAGGGCCCGAGCTCGGGGCCCGGCGGCGTATGGGCCGGCAGCTCCGCGCCGTCCACGATCGCGAGCGGACCGGCGCCCGGGGCGACGCCCGGCAGCACCGCCGAGGGCGAACCGAGCATCATGCGAGCGCGATCGGCCGCCGCATCCTCGAGGATCGAATGGAGCCGCTCCCCGCCGCGATCGAGCGCCACCGCAAGCGCCTGCCAAAGATCGGGCGAGCCGCGGTAGTCCGCGTCGTCCCAGGTGCGCTGCCGGGCGAGTTCGCACACCTCACGAATAAAGCGGCCGTCGCCGCCCATGCGCGCGTCCACGTAGGCCAAGAGCAGGCTGCCCGAATGGGAGCGCGCCCGTTCGACGGGCGCAAAACGCGGCGCGAACTGGGCCTGCATGTCCTCGTCGTGGGCCCCAAAGCGCCCCGTGTAGCGCCAAAGCAGCCACGCAGACAACGCTTCATGCCAACCGTCGCCTTCATCCGGGAGCATCGCCAAGAGCCGGGCTTGGGCTACAGCCTGAAGCACGCAGCGCTCGAGACCAGCGCCGCAGGTGCGCGGATCGGCCACGCCAAAGGTCAGCGCCGAATCGTGGTAGCGGACCGCATTCTCCGCATCCATGAACGCCGCCACGCCGTTTGTCGCCGGGCTTAGGTAGATGTCGAGCCGGTCGTCTCCGCCGCGCCCGCCGTCCGCTGGCGCAGAACGGAAGGCTGCACGGTCCAAGAAGCGTATGAAGGCTGCACCGGCCTCGGCGAGCGGCCGTGTCTGGTCGCGGAGCGCGGCGGGCCCATGGATACAGACGTCGCCGGCACACGTTCGCTGGGCCGTCGGCGGTCGCTCGTGGGCCTCCCGGCGCGGCGCCCGGGTCCCCTCCCAGCGCCGGACGCTGGCCACGGCCAGCGCCTCGCCCATCGCCACGGCCCCGGGAAACGTGCCCTGGGCCGACGCGGACCGACTCCCGCCGAGAAGGGACGCCGTCAGCAGCACGCCGTAGCCGAGGATGCGAACCATCGCTCCCAAACTATGCCCTGAAGGGCCGGTTCCTGGCGAGATGCACGCGCAAGCGATTTGACTTGGCAGGGTGTTCGACCTGTATGCTCCGGCTTGGCCCCTTTTGGGGCGCAGAAAGCGGAGCACGCGTGGCAGAGAGTTCGCAATCGCAGCAGGCAGCCTTCGATCCCGGCGGCTTTTACGAGTTTGATCTCGGGGCGGGTGCCGTGCGCACCCGCGATGGCGAGCGCGTCGTGCTCGTCGCGCCGGAGGTGCTGCGTCCCCTTGTCGCCGCCGCCGCTGAACGGGGCGACCTCACGCCCCTTCGCAACTTCGGCAATGGCCTTGCGCGCCACGCCAAGTCGTCGCTCGGCGGCGGCGCGGGCGGCGCTTCGCCAGAAGCCGTTCTTCGCCATGCGAGCGCCGTCGTCGCGCTCTTCGGCCTGGGCGTGCTCGACCTCGAACGCTGGGGCAAGGCGCTGGTCTTCCGCCTCACGGAAAGCCCCGAACTCGACGAAAAGCACCTCGCCGTCGCCGCATTCCTCGGGGGCTTCGTCAGCGAGCTTACGGGCCAGGATATCGCCTGCGTGCCGGTGGGTGACGACCGCTTCTTGGTCACGCACCCATCCAGCGCGGACCGCGTCTGGGCCCTCTCGCGCGGTGGATCGTCCCTCGCGGACATCGTGGCCGTGCTCGAAGGGAGCAAGCGATGAGCGCCGCACAGGTTCAAAAGCTCGAAGCACTTCTGCAGCGCGTCACGACGCGGCGAAACGAGCCGCGTCCGGCCCGAGGCGCCGCGCCCGCGCCCCGAAGCGCGGCGCCAGAAACGAAGCCGTCGGCCACCTTCGCGCCGCGGCCAGCTTCCCAGCCGCCCCCGGCCCGTTCGATCGCCGACGCCCTTGAATCGCCGACGGCCCAATATCCAAAGCCCGCTGCGACGAAGCCCGCCGCATCCAAGCCCGCCGCATCGAAACCTGCCGCATCGAAGCCGTCGGCCGCCGCTCGTCCGCAGGCCCGCCCGCAGCCCACTGCGAAGACCGCGCCGAAAGCGGCGCCGGCTGCTAAGCCCGCCGCCGCAAAGCCCGCCGAGCCTCGGCGCGTGGCCCGGGGGAGCTTTGCGCCGCCACGCCAGGCCGTGGCCAAGGTGACCTCGCCCCACCGCGAGCTCACGTTTGGGGACCTGCTCGCCGACGCCCTCTCCCTTCGCCCCGAAGACTGAGTCCATCGATGAGCATCGGACGCTTGCTCGTCGTCGACGTCGGCAATACGCACACGGTCGTCGGCGTATTTGAGGGCGATCGGCTCGCCCACGACTTTCGCATCGAAACGTCGCGCGATCGCACGACGGACGAATTTCACGTCCTGCTCGCCTCGCTCCTCGACATCGCGGGCATCGAGCGCCGCGCAGTGCGCTCCAGCATCGTCGCGTCCGTCGTTCCCGCCGTGACGAGCCGCGTCGTCGATGCGATCGACCGCGCGTTCGATCACGAAGCGCTCGTGGTTGCTCCCGGCATCAAGACGGGCATGCGCTTGCTCTACGAAAACCCCCGCGAGGTGGGCGCCGACCGAATCGTGAACGCGGTTGCGGCCTACGAGCGTACGGGCTCGTCGGTCATCGTGGTGGACTTCGGCACGGCGACGACCTTCGACTGCATCTCTGCCAAGGGCGAGTACCTCGGCGGCGCAATTGCTCCCGGCATGGCGATCAGTGCCTCGGCCCTGTTCGCGCGTGCGGCAAAGCTGCCCTTTGCCGAGATCGCGCGACCTCCCGCGGCGATCGGCCGCAACACCGTGCACTCGATGCAGTCGGGCATCGTCTTCGGCTACGTCGGCCTCGTCGACGGACTCGTGCGACGGCTGCAAAAGGAAATGGGCGAAGCCGGCGCCGTCATCGGCACCGGCGGCCTCGCGAGCCTCATCGAACCCGAAAGCGAAACGATTCAAGAAGTCGACGACTTCCTCACGCTGGATGGATTGCGTCTCCTATGGGAACGCAACCGAAACCTGTAGGGCGTAGGTGCCGCTTTCAACGCTGCGTTCCAATGGAGCATCCATCCGCTCCCCGCCCAGTCTCACCGGTCGCGGAAACATGGCCGCGGCGATTTCGGATGAGTTTTAGATGACCGGCCCCCATTGGGCGACGGCGGTCCGGAGCCATCCTGGTGCACTGGCCTCAAACGACGTGCGCTGACAGCTAACAACTCAAGCCGGGGTGTGAAGCGTGGGCGTGAGGGGTGAAGCGTGGGCGTGAGGGGTGAAGCGTCGGCGTGAGGGGTGAAGCGTGGGTGTGGAGTGGAGCGTTGATGAGAGCACGGGCGGCATCGAACACATCACCCGTCACTCCTCACGCTTCACGCCCCACTCTTCACTCTCACTCTCACTCCGGACTACGCTGACGGGTTCCGAAGGCGCCCCGAATCGCCGCCGCTTAGCGCCGACCGCCTCCGCGGTTGGTCTTCTAGCCTTCACTGCCGCCACCGCGGCGACGACGCCGACGCCGACGACGGCGCTTCTTGGGCGGAAGGTCGCCGGCCTTCGGCGAGAGCGACCACTCGGGCGGCGTTCGGCCGGCCGCTTCTTCATCCATCGCAAAGAGCGTGGCCGCGTCGACGAAGAACTCGCGGCGCGCGATGGACGCAACCTTGCCTGTGCGTAGTCGACGCTGGGCGAGCACCAGCATGCGAATGCGATCCTTGATGCGACGCGGAATCGCGAGCCGAAAGGCTAGGCCCTCAAAGAACCCTTCAAATGCGTCCGACATGTCCTTGGCGCCTTCGATCGCTTCCTCGAGCGGACCGAGCAGCAGGGCCGCAAAGAGCACGGTGTCGTCGAGCGACTCGTCCGCCTTGATGCG
>JBCCRV010000377.1:0-7208 GCA_039201085.1 Myxococcota bacterium
CGTGGGTGCGTTCGTGTCCGTGCTCGTGTTCGTGAGCATGCTTGTGTTCGTGAGCGTGGCCGCCTTCTTGGCCATCGGTGATCTTATGGCCGTGCGCATGTTCGTGGCCGTGGGCGTGCTCACTGTGGGCGTGCTGACGATGGGGATCGGTTTCGAGCGTGCGCTCGCGAACCAGATCGAGGAGCGAGAGACCGAGCGCGCCGCGTTCCACCGTCCCCAAGAAGCGCTTGGGCGGAAACAGTCGGCCCGCCCATTTCTCAAAGCCCGCCAACGCCGAAGGGCTCGCGAGGTCGCTTCGGTTAGCGACCAGAACGTCCGCCGCTTCAATTTGATCCTGCACCTCTTCGCGCTCGAGCGCCTTCTTCAATGTGCTCGGATCTACCAGTGTGATCACCGAGCGTACGTCCACGGCCTCGCGAATGCCGGGGCGCGCAAGTGAATCGAGGATGCCCGAGACCGTAGCCAGCCCAGTCGGCTCGATGAGAAGACGGTCCGGGCGCCGCCGAAGGAGCTGAACCAGTGAAACCTCAAAGACCATGCCGGCGCTGCAGCAGATGCACCCGCCTGCCACTTCCTTGATGTCTGCGTCCGCGCTGTTCGCGGCGTCCGTTAGCAAGGCCGCGTCGAGCCCGATGAGGCCGTACTCGTTCACCAGAATCGCCCAACGCTCACCCTTCGGCCGCTGGCGCAGCAGATGGTTCAATGCGGTGGTCTTACCGACGCCGAGCGGGCCGCTGACGATGTTGACGGGGACCGGCGCCTTGGTTTGGTTGCTCACATCGATTCATTTACAGACGAAATCGGATTGCACAAGATGTCGATGATGGACGACGCCAAACCGTCGGAGTCTGTCGCGCCCCCAGCCGCGGCGGACCGCCTTGGCATTGCGGCGTCGACCGCGTGCGCCATTCACTGTGCGATCGTGGCAACCATCCCAAGCCTCGGTGCGCTCGGCCTCGGCGCACTCATGGGGCACGTGGCTGAATGGACCTTCACCATCATCGCCATCGGGCTGGCGATGGTCGCGCTGTGGCAGGGCTGGCGACACCATCGTTCGCCCGCTGTCGCCGCCGTCTTTGCGTTGGGGGTCGCCGCCCTCATCGGATCGCGACTGGCGGAAGAGGCTGGGGTGGGGGGCGTCGGTGGCGCCTTGGGCGTGACCGGCGCTGCGGCACTGGTGGCAGCCCACCTGCTCAACATTCGCGCGTACCGTCGTCGGCGCTCGACCGATGCACCTTAGCGACGCAGGAACGTCCGCATTCGTCGTAGGAAGGGGAGCGCAATGCTGCCCCGAGCACCCCATTCCGCCCCTCGCCCTGCAGTCCGGTCCGGCCGACTCTCGGACCGCGAGCACAGAGCCGCTGCGTTTCGCCCGTGGGGTGCAACGCGGCTCGCGGCGTCACGTTGACGTCGCCCAACCGCTCACGCGAACCTGGGGCCCCCGTCACAGAGCCGCTGCGTCGCCGGGCGTGCAGTGAGGCGCCGGCGTAAGTTCGGCTGCGCTCGACCGTTTGCGCTCGCGCGGCCCCGAAGAACACGGCCGCTGCGTTCTGCCTCCGGGGCTTGCAGCGCACTCGCAAGCGACTTGCGTGTGGAGGGTGTGCGGTCTATTCCGGCTGTTCGCGCGTCAAACCGCGAACGCTGCATGAACGTTTACGAAACTCACGCCGGGGGGGCGCGCGTACGGGCTTGGCAAAGGACCGGCCCATGCGCTCTCGGGCTGCGTTTACGCGTCTGCGCTTGCGTCTTTTTTCTGTTCACGAGCGCGACGCGGGCCCAAGACGCAACGACGCCGGGTAGCGACGCTGCCGAAGGTGGCGAAGGCGAGCGCGATCAATCTGACGCCGCTGAAGCGAATCGCGAAGGCGCAGGGGAGGCAGCGCCGGCCATCACCCCGCCCACCCTGGAGGAGCCGCCACCGACCCCGCAGGCCCCGGGTTCGGTCGGAGGTCGGGCGCGCTTTCAGGTTCTGATCGACGAAACGGGCGCCGTTTCCGAGGCCGCGCCAGACGGGATCACCTTGGATTCGCTTGCCGCGTCGCTCGATGTCGAAGCCCGCCGCGCCGTCGAGATCTCGGTTCTAGCCATCGCGTTGGACTACGTTCAGCGTTTGCGCTTTACGCCTGCACGGCAGGGCGACGAAGCCCTCGCCGTGCGCATTGCCTTCGAGGTCGCCGTGCCCCCGCGGCAGCTGCCCCGAAGCGATGCGAGTATGGATTCGCCCGACGCGAGCGTCAGTCCGGACGCGGCGGACGCCACGGAAAGTGACGAGGCCGAAGGGCCAGCTCCGGCGGGCGAAAGCGGTGGCGCCGAGAGCGGCGAAGCCGACGCGGATGAGGACGAAGGCTTCGGCGCCAGCGCTTCCGTCGATGCGCCCGTGCGCGAGCGCTCCGGGTCCACCGCGGGCGATTTTGATGTCGACATCGGTGACCTTCGCCGCGTTCCCCGCGTGGGCGCCCAATCGATGTTGACGCTCGTTCCGGGCGTGCTTCTGACCCAGCACGCAAACGAGGGTCACGCCCTCGCGGTCTACTTGCGCGGTTTCGACGCCGGTGAAGGCGAGGACCTCGAAGTTCTCGTCGATGGTATGCCGATCAACGAAATCAGCAACGCCCACGGCCACGGCTACGTCGATCCGCTCTTTGCGATCCCCGACGTCGTCGATTCGCTTCGCGTCGTTCAGGGTCCCTTCGACCCGGCCCAGGGCGACTTCGCCACCGCCGGTACGGCGGAGTATCGACTCGGCGTGCGCGAACGCGGCGTACACCTTTCGCTCGGCTATGGACGCTTCGACGAGCTGCGCTTTTCCGGTGTGTGGGCACCCGCCGAATCGGAAGACGGCACCTTCATCGCGCTCAGCTACAACCAAGGCGATGGTTTCGGACCGAACCGAAGCTTTCGAAACGGCTCAGCCATCGGTCGCTACGAGGGCCTCTCGGGGAAGCTTCGCTACAGCCTGATGGCCTTCGGCGCGACGGGCACGTGGCTCAGCGCCAACGTGGTTCGCGCCGACGACGTTTCGCGCCGTCGGGTGGGTCAGGCCGAGGGGGAGGGCGGAACGGACAGGTGTGGCACAAGCCGCGACGCGCAGTTCTTCTGCCTCTACGATCCGAACCAGGGTGGCAGCACGCAGCAGGCGGGCATCGTCGGCCGCGTTCGCCACGGCGACAACAATCGCATCGTCGAGGCGACGCTCTTCGGGCGGCTGCGCTCGCTGCGCATTCAGGAGAACTTCACGGGCTTCTCCACCGATCCGCGAACCGACGGCGGTCCACAGCGTGGCGACAACCAAGACCAGCAGTATGAAGTGACGACCATCGGCGCCCGCTTTCGCTACCGTCTGGCCCGCAGCTTCTTCAACTTCGCCCAGCGTTTTGAAGCCGGTCTTCAGCTTCGCTACGACGACGCGCTCACCCGTGCGGACCGCCGCCGCGATTCGCGCGGTACGCCGTACCGAACGGACTTTGATCGCGAGGTGCGCGAAACCCTCGTGGGCGCATATGCGCGGGCCGAGCTACAGTTCCTGAGCTGGCTTCGCGTCATCGGCGGCGCCCGCCTCGACTTTTTTGGCTTCAACGTCACCGACAACAACTTCTCCCTTGTCGACGACGTTGGCGAGCGACTCGAGCGCCGTTCCTTTTCCGCCGCCGGCGTAGCGGCGTCGCCGCGCGGAACGATTCGCGCAACGCTCGTGGAAGGCTTCGACTTCGTCTTCGCCGCCGGCCTCGGTGCACGCTCGACGGACGCGGCGGCCCTTTCGGAAGCGGAGCTCGCGCCTTTTGCGCGCGTCACCGCCCTCGAAGCCGGCCTTGTCTTCGACCGTGAGTTTGGCCCCTACCACGTCGAAGCCCGCGGTTCGCTCTTCACCACGCGCGTTTCCCAAGACCTGGTCTTCAACCCCGAAGCAGGCCGCAATACGCGTCTCGGCCCCTCGTCCCGCGGCGGCGGTTTGCTTCAGGCGCGTTTCCACTACGGCGTCTACCTCGACCTGCTCGGAAGCGTCACCTACACGCGCGCCCATCTTCAGCTCGTGGGCTCCGGCGTCTTCGACCTCTTCGAAGGCCCGCGCCTTCCTTTTGTGCCCAGCTGGGTGGGGCGGCTGGACGCATCGGGCACGCTGCCCGTCAAGATCCGCGACGAACGCGTCAACCTCGGGCTAGCCATCGGCGCCCAGTTCGTCGGCCCCCGCCCCCTGCCCCTCGAAGAGGTCGCCGAGCGATACTTTTTGCTCGACTTCGCCGCGAGCGCCCGCTGGCGTTTCCTCGAGGTGCGCGCCGCCGTACGCAACCTCTTCGACGCCCGCTACCGAAGCGAAGAGTTCGTCTACACCTCAAACTTCCGAGACCCCCAGCTGCCGCCGAGCATGCTCGCCGCCCGCCACTTCGCCGCCGGCGCCCCGCGAACGTACTTGCTAACGATCGCCCTACATCTGGACCCCAGCGGCTCCCGCTAGCGCGTTTCGGTCACGGATGGGGTGCCGGGAAACGCGGTGTTGAGCGTCCTGTGTCGCGCTTTCTGCTCCCAGTTTTTGAGCGTCGTGCGTCCTGCGTCGAGCGTGCAGCGTTCCGCTTCGTGCTCCCAGCGTTGAGCCGTCGTGCGTTCTGCTCCCTGCTAGCTTTGAGCGTCGTGCGTGCTGCTCCCAGCCTTGAGCGTCCTGCGTCGTGCGTTCTGCGTTCTGCTCCCAGCTTTGAGCGTCGTGCGTTCTGCTCCCTACTCCCAGCGTTGTGCGTCGTGCGTCCGCTCGTCCCGCGTCCGACTTCCCTCTTCCCTCTTCCCGCTTCGGCTTCGCACGCTCCGCTTACATCCCCCACGGGCCCGGGCACAGGCATGGGCAAGGGAAGCGACGGTAGGGTCCGCCCTTACCGTTGCCTCAGACGACTACCGAATCGTCAGCTCCGTCGTGCAGAACCCTTCGAGGCCGTCGAAGTGGCCGAAGCGCGCGTTGAGCAGGTGCTCGCGCAGCGTCTCGGCGCCCCCCGGCGGCGGGATGAACAGCACGGGGTTGCCCACGTCGTCGAGCAAGGGGCGGCCGTCGCGGCCTCGGAGGTCAGCGAGCGGCTGGCGGCTCAGCATGTCCACCGTGAGCACCGGATCGCCTTCGGCAGCGGCAAAGAACGGCTCCACGCGAAGGGCCGAGTCTTCCGCGAAGGAGTCGAAGAAAATATGCGTGAGGTGCCACGTGACCTCCGCTTCGCCCACGCCGTTTTCGGGGACGACAATGCCCAAGGTCTGATCGCGACCGGAAATGCAGCTGCGGTACGTCACTTCGACCGGAAAACCAAAGCGGAAGTCCTGCCGCTCGCCATCGTCGGCGACGAGCGTTCCGGACACGAGAAAGCTCCAGCCCTCGGCGATCATCTCCGCCGCCGTCGCCTCACTCGTGCCGACCCGCACCGAGTCCGCACTCGGCGGCGCCGAACGAAATCCTACCTCGTCCCATCGTCCCGCGGGCACGCCGCTGAAGGAGAAGATTTCCGACTCTCCCAGCGTGAGGTCCACGATCGCAGCTTCGTTCGGAAGCATCGCGTCATCACCAGTGGCCGTTCGCGCAAAGAACCCATCGACTGCGAGAACGAGTTCGTCGAACTCCACGGCGAACCCGTCCGCCGTTCGGCTTGCTGGGATTCCATCCTCCGCTTCCGCCAGGCCAAAGGCCGTCACTCGCAGCTCTCCGTCCGAACCGCCGCATCCAAGGGCCGTCACGAGCGCCAGCCAAATCGCCTTGTTCCGTGTCATTAGATTGCCTCCGGCGATTCGATGTCGACGGTCCAGTTTCGTGGATCGCGAAGGTTCAGGTACCACGCGTTGTGGAACTGGGACGGTTCTTCAACCACGAGCACATCCTCCGCCGACAGCCCGTTGGATACGGCGTCTTCGAAGAGCGCTTCGAAGCGAACGCTGCGAACCCAGCTGAGGGCGTCGACGGTGATCGAAATCCGCGTGCCCTCTTCCAGCTCGCCGAAGGCCGGTAGACCTTCCACCCGGCGTCCGATCACGCCGTCCGGAATCGTGCTGTCGAGGGCTGCCTGAAAACGAAACGAGTCTTCGCCGCGGGTGGCCGTTCCGCTCACGATCGCGTGCGAGCTTCCAAACGCATCGCGAACCTCTTGGAAGCGCGGTTCGTCGAAGACGATGTTGAGAAAGTCCACCGTACCGCCCTCGGCCAGGGTCAAGGGAAACTCGACGCCGCCGCCTGCCATCAGGTCTACGGGGCGCTGGTCCAGCAGCTCGGCAATGACGCGCACGCCGTTCGTGTTGTCGTCGCCAGCATGCGCCAAGGCGCGCGAGGGCCCGAAAAGCTGCCACATCGACGCAAAGGGGGGCGGCGCAAACGCGTAGACCGGGCCGAGCGCGATCCTCGCTTCGTCCAGCTCGACGCTCCAGTCGTCGATCTGAATCGTGCGACCTTCGCTGAGCGTTGAATGCACGGACCAGGACACTTCGACGACTTCGCCGCCGGTGCCCTGAAGGTCGCAGGCGAGGCCAAAGCAAACAAGCGCGCCGAACAAGATGCCGGACCGAACCAAAGTCATGCTCAAATCATTGGGTCTAGCTGGCACTCCTGCAAGTCGCTTGCTTCTAAGCATGCGAGGCCATCCGCGGCGTCGCTGCACCTTCATCGAGATAAGGCGCGGAAAGAGAGCAGGCTGAAAGCAAAACGGCCGCCCCGAAGGACGGCCGTTTATTTCCGGCGAGTGCCGGGCTTGGTGTGCGAAGGCCTACTCGGCGGCTTCGAGCTCCACCTCGTCGTGCACGCCCTCTCCGACGATGAAGACGACCTCGGTCTCCACCTCGGCGCCGTCGGGCTTCGAGATGACGCCCACGGTCACGCGCGTGCCGGCGGGCGGCGCGTCGATCGGCGCGGCCGTTTGCAGGTCGATGACGTCGTCAAGCGGGTTCGAGACGTCCAGGCCGAATGTGTACGCCGCGACGGGAAGGGTTACGGGCGCCGCAAGAGCCTCGCCCTGGGCAAGCTCACCGGCGGACGCGGCGGGGTTGGCCGTATCGAAGAGCCGGACCGCGTTCGGCACGGCGAAGGCCGCGTGGAAGAAGTGGAAGGTCAGCTGGTCAGCCGCCGCCTCAGCTGACTCGTCAACGACGAGTAGCTCGAACGCACCGGCTGCGGCCTCGTCGCCGTCGACCTGGATGGCCACGACGGTCTGGCGGCTGCCCGCCACGAGGTTCGCCGTGAGGTTCAGGATGGCGGC
>JBCCRV010000378.1:0-7179 GCA_039201085.1 Myxococcota bacterium
CATCGCGTCGTTGAAGCGCCCAACATCCCGGCCCGTCGGCGCGCCGGCGCCGGGCGCCTGCCGATCTTCCACCCAGGCGCGCACCACGTCACCGCTCGCGATCTGCTCTTCGGAAACGTCGCCGTTCAACAGCCCGACAATGTCGCGCGCGAAGGACTGGAGCGTTTCGAGGGCCGCGCCGTAGATGAAGGCGTTCGCCATGATGATCTCGCCCGTTTCCGGATCGGCGGACGACGGTCCGTAGCCGAGCGGACTCGACGCATGCGGGTCGCTCACCCAGCCCAGCATGTGGTAGCGAAGGTCGCCGATCTCCGCCGACGTACCGACCTCGCCACACGCGGGATGGTCCTCCACGGTGACGGGGTTTCGGCACACAACGAAGCCCTCCTGGGCATCTTCGCGAAGGCGCTCTTGCTCGCAACCGCTGCCGCCGGCCGCTTCGCATTCAAGCGCCCGCAGGCTGCCTACCGTTTGCACAAAGGTCTCGTTCCAGTTCGACGCCACGTCAAAGGCGTCGCCGATCAAGTCTTCAGGAAAGTTGCGCGAAAGATGGTACGCGATCGGCCGAACGATACGCTCGCGGTACGGAATCGTACACGCGCCGACGGCTTGGCCCGCCCTATCTCGCAGCTCTTGAAGTCGACCGAAGAGACGGTCGCAACGCCCGGAACGGCAGTCGCTATCGGCGACGCACTGCTCGTAGCGCGGGGCGCCCTCGGCGATCTCCGCTTCCGTCGCGCTGCTGGGCACATGACTCTGCTCCCAGAGGTTGTGGCGGTTGATGAGACGAAGGCGCGCGGACTCGACCACGCCGTACTCGGGATCGTGGCCGACCCGGTCCGTGAGGAAGTAGCCAAAACGCTCCTGCCGATCGCCCGTGTACTGGGCAGGTTCGTAGTCCCGCGCCGGGTCGACGCGCAGGAACGAGTTGCGCACGGTGATCTCCGCGGGTGCGCAGTCGAGATGGCCTTCGCCCAGCAGGAAGCACGTTGGGATCTCACCGAAGCCATCGAGGTACGCCGTCGTGGGGCGCACGAGCATGCGGTTTACGATGTCCATATAGGCGAGCGGCCCTTCGCCGTCGGACCCTTCATCATGCACAAACTTCGGCTCGTGCGGATGGCCCGTACCGGGCTCGATGAAGTATGAGACGGGCTCCATTTCGATGCCGTCAAAGAGACGCGCGCCGACAAGAAAGCCGTTGTCCGTGATCAGGTTTCGGCTCCAATCGACGCGCATGAAGTCCCGCTGCTGCCAGGGCCGATCGACGTCGTTCTCCTCGATGACGTTGAGCTCTTCGCCCGTCGTGGGGTTGTATTGGCGGCGAATATCGAAGTGCTTCTCGACCGCGTACATCGCAACGGTCGCGCCCTGTTCGGCGGCGCCGGAAATGCCCACGCCCTCAGCCCCTTCGATGTACTCATAGGTACGTCGCGCGATGAGAAAGTCCTCGGTCACTTCCCAGCGAATGCGGTCCGTACTGCCCTGTTCGCCGACGAAGGTGTAACTCGCGCTGTACGGGCTATCGATAACCGTTTGCAGGTAGTACCACTCGCCGCCTTCAAGGGCGTCGCGTGCGATCACGTTCGGCTGAACGCGATTGATCGACGGCGTGCCCGGCGTGCACGAAGCCGCGATCACGGCGACGACAAAAAGGCGCAAGGATGCGATGGCGGGCACGCGGCCCGCGGCGAAAGCGTGCTCTGACATGAGTTCTCCTTCGGTTCGCT
Organism: Myxococcota bacterium; assembly: GCA_039201085.1. Lineage (GTDB taxonomy): Bacteria > Myxococcota_A > Polyangia > Polyangiales > Houyiibacteriaceae > JBCCRV01. The sequence goes on from JBCCRV010000378.1 coordinate 1,731, forward strand.
GCCAAAAGGAGGTCAGCGTCCGCGGCAAACAACCACAGCAACATGCGTGCCGACTTCGAGCGAAGACCGACCGAACACGCACTTGATCCCTTGTATTCCAGTCTCAAGCACCTCTTGTCGCTTAGACTATAAAACCGTCACAGGCATGCGCAAAACTGCGCGCTGTAACTTTCGTAACGCATCGCGTCGATGCGTACGAAGGCGCCGGCCGACGAAGACGACGCCCAAAGCGACGAACACGCTGCATGATCCGCCGCCCACAACCGCAACAGGCGCCGATACTTCCCGCGATGGGCCCTACGAAAGTCTCGCGCCGCGCCCGCCGCAAGCGGTGTTGAGCCAATGCCATTCGGTTAAGGCGAGAGCAGGGGGCAGGACGAAGGACGCAGGACGTAGGAAGCACAACGCTCGGCGCAGGACGCTCGACGCTCGACGCGCAGAGCAGGACGCTCGACGCGCAGAGCAGAACGTCCGACGCCGGAAGCAGGACGCGTTTTGCGCAGGCGTTCGACTGTAGCACTTGCGGACGCTCCCTCCGGTCCCCTCAAAACGGGCGTATCTGAGCAAATGTTCTCGGATGGCCGGGGCACCCCTTTCTCGCCCAGGCGTTGGCGGTTCTGCGCACCTTACGGTCTGCGGTGAGCGGCCGTCGGCGCGCGTTCTGCGTCGTGCGTTCGGCTCCGTGCGTCGTGCGTTCGGCTCCGTGCTTTGTGCGTCCCGCGCTCCGCTGCGTGCGTTGTGCGCCCGGCGTTGAGCATTTGGCGTCCGTCGCCCGCGTCCCGCTCCTTTGACCCTTAACCGAATGGCATTGGGTCTAGAGCTCTATCGATGCTTCCGTTGCGATGCGAACCGCATCGCGACCCACGCGCGGCGCGAAGCCGCGCTCGACCTCAAGGGCGGCGAGCGCACCGCTTTGAGCAAGCTGCGCGGCACCATGCGCAAGCGCCCACACGGCGGCAGCGCGCGCCTTCACTTCGCGCGGCGGAATCGATCCTCCAACCGCACCGACCGCCTGCGCGAGCCGGGCGAAGGCGGCGCGCGCCACCTCGTCCAGCTCCGGATGACGTTCTGCCTTGAGAGCCGGTGAGAACATCACCTGGTAGTGAGCGCCGTGGGCCGCCGCAAAGCGCACGTAGGCTGTCACCATGCGACGAAGCTGCGCCGCAGCGTCTCGCGCAGGGCCCATGCGGTCGAGCTCCCTGCCGAGGGCCGCAAACCCTTCGCCGGCGACGGCCGCGAGGAGCGAGTCCTTATCGGCAAAGTGATGGTAGACAGCCGCGGGCGAAACGTCGCTCGCCCGCGCTAGGGCGCGCAGCGAAAAGTCGGCCTCGCCTCGCTCCAGAAATGCCAACGCGGACGCCATCAAAGCCGGACGAAGTTCGCCGTGATGCTGGCCCACCCGTCGGCGAATGTGACCCGCGCTTTGCCGGCCCGCGGTGTTCGTACCCGCGGCCTTCGAACCTGCTGCCTTCGAACCCGCTGCCTTCGAACCTGCTGCCTTCGAACCCGCTGCCTTCGAACCCGCTGCCTTCGAACCCGCTGCCTTCGAACCCGCTGCCTTCGAACCCGCTGCCTTCGAACTCGGGGCCGTCGTGCCTGATTTCTTAGCCATTGTTTGACAGTGTTCAACTTAGACCCAAGAGCTCATTCGGCTCAAGATGAACACCGTTCAACACAGAACTCTACATCACGTCGACCTTCAGCATGGCTCCGCTCGAATCGGCTCCGCTCAACTGGACTCCGTGCAACTCGGCGCCCCCTGTCGCAGCGACCAGCCTTCCACCCCTAAGCTGACGCGGCGTGGACTCCTGCTCGGCGGCGCGGCGCTTTCGGCCTGTGCAACGCTTCCGCCCGTTCGCCCTCCGTCGAACGTGCTTCCGCGGCTAAGCGCCGCGCTCACCCGCGGGCTCGAAGGCGAACGCGCCCGCGCCCTCGCCCTCTACACCTACGTTCGGGACTCGATAGCCTTCGGCTTCACGGGTGATTTCGACCGTGCCACCCCGAAGCAAACGGTTGGCTACGGTCGCGGCCACTGCAATCCGCAGGGAGCGCTGCTTTGCGCGCTCTTTCGCGAGGCGGGCCTTCGTGCCGAGCAGCACTTCGTCACGATTCGCGGCGCGGTGCTCGACGGCCTCTTCAACCATCCGGACCGACTCACGCACAGCTACGTACGGGTGTGGATCGATGGCGAGCCCTACGAGCTGGACGGCTATATCTGCGATCGGCCCTTCTTTTCCGGCGCCCGCGCGCGGGCCCGGCGGGAAGGCCGTTCGCTCGGATACGGCGTTCACATTCAAGGCACGGTTACCTGGTCCGGACGTGGCCACGCGATGAGCCAGCTGGCCGATCGCGCGATGGTCCTCGCCGACCATGGTCCGTTCGAACCCGCGGACTTCTACGCAAGCGACGCCTATGAAAACCGGCTCGGCGCGTTCACGCGCACGCTGTTTCGACGCTACGTCATGCCCGAAGCAAACCGCATCATCGCAACGCTTCGCAGCGGAGAAGAAGTGCCGGCCGAACCATGAATGCCGCGGACCTTTCGCTCCCTTCGGCCCGATGGCTGATCGTTCCCTTCATTCTCAACGTCCTGATCCTCGTTCCGGTCTGCGCGGCCATGCTCTTTGGAAACGGCGAGCGAACGGTGTTCGAAGGGATCGCGCCTCCTTCCGAAGCGCTGCGCCTCATGGTCGGCTCACTCTGGACGGCGATCCTGGCGGCGTCGGCGCTCGGGTGCATCTTCCCCCGCTTCTTCGCCCCCGTCGTACTCCTTCAAATCGTTTACAAGGCCTTGTGGCTCTTGCTCTTCGCTTGGCCCCAGTGGCGAAGCGGCGCAACCGTTCCAACGGGCATCACCGTCTGCTTTTTCTTCATCGTCGCGACCTACCCAATCTTCTTCGCCCTCGCGACGCGCGCGTAGCGGCCCCGCTACTTACGCCGAACCGCCACTGCGCGAGCGTGCGCTTCGAGCCCTTCGAGCCGCGCAAGGGATTCAAGAAGGTCGCCCTGCCCTTCGAGGGCTTCGGGCGAGTAGCGAATCAAGCTGCTTCGCACGACGAAATCGTAGACGCCCAGCGGGCTCGCAAAACGCACGGCGCCGCCCGTGGGTAGCACATGGCTGGGTCCGGCGGCGTAGTCACCGGCGGCCTCCGGCGTGTGGTAGCCGAGAAAGACGGCGCCCGCGGCGCGAATGCCCTCGAGCATGCCTTCTGCATCTTCGACGGCGAGCGCTAGATGTTCCGCCGCAAGCGCGTCGGCAACGGCCGCTGCTTGCGCGCGATCCTTCACGACAAAGGCGTGGCCATTATCGCGGATCGACGCTTCCGCGATGGCCTTGCGGGGCAGCGCGTCGAGCTGCCGCTGCGTTGCGGCGAGCACGCGCTCGGCCATGCCCTCGCTCAACGTGATCAAGAGCGCGTAGGCATCCTCGTCGTGCTCGGCCTGCGAAAGCAAGTCCGCGGCCACCACTTCCGGATCGGCCCCATCGTCGGCAACCACGAGGATCTCGCTCGGCCCGGCGATCGAATCGATGTCCACCAGCCCAAAGACCTGCCGCTTCGCCGTGGCGACGTAGATATTGCCTGGGCCCACAATCTTATCGACGCGCCGAACCGATTCGGTCCCATACGCAAGCGCACCGATCGCTTGGGCTCCGCCCGCATCGATCACCTCGGTCACGCCGGCGATCTCCGCCGCCGCTAGAACGTCCGAAGTCGGCGACGGCGTCGCAAGCACGATGCGCTCCACACCGGCCACGGCCGCGGGGATCGCCGTCATTAAGACCGAGCTCGGGTAGCGCGCCTTTCCGCCGGGCGCGTACACGCCGGCGGCGCGCACCGGAAGAACGCGCAGACCCAAACGCACGCCGCCCTCTTCGTAGCTGAAGCCGTCGTCGCGCTGATGCTCGTGGTAGGCCGCAATGCGCTCCGCCGCGGCGCGAAGGGCGTCCTTAACCTCCGCCGGCGCTTTGGCCGCTTCGGCCCGCCACGCGCCGTCGTCCAGTCGAATCGCGTCGACCTCACGCCCTTCGAACTTGTGCGCAAAGCGGCGTATAGCGGTGTCGCCCTCGGCCCGTACGGCCTCAAGAATCGCGCGAACGGGCGCCTCGACGTTGGCGATATCGGCGTCACCCCGAACGGCAAGTTCGTCTACGGTCTGCTGAAAGGCGGGGTCGCTGTGTCGATGAAGCCGAAGCATGCCTACGGTCCTGGGGCGATGGGGTGGAAAGGAAAGGCGCGCTACAGCGTCGGTCGCCGGTCGCGCCACGGGCGCGCTTCTTCGAGCTGGGCAGCCACGCGAAAGAGCAGGTCGTCGCGGCCAAAGGGCGCCGCCAACATGGTGCCGATCGGTAGACCCGCGTCGTTCCAGTGAAGCGGCACGCTCATGGCTGGCTGGCCGGAGAAGTTCGCAAAGGGCGTAAAGGCGATGAACTGGAAGACCTCGCTGATCGTGCGCTCCATCACCGCGTCGATGCGCGCCACCGAGTGCAGCTTCGTGCGAACCAGCAGCTCTTGAACACGGCGTTCACCCGCACTCGGCTCGAGCTCGCCGATACGGACGGGCGGCTGGCCGAGGGTCGGCGTCAGTAGCAGGTCGTAGCTCTGCATGCGCTCTGCCATGCGCGCAGCTTCTTCATGGAGCGCCCGCTTGGCCCGCACGAACTCGCTCGCGCGATAGGCATGGCCGACGGCGGCGGAGAGCCACGTCGTCAGCTGAAGATCTTCAAAACGCGCCTTTCGACCCACCTTGATCTCCGCATCCCGAATCGCCGTGGCCGTGTTCGCACCGACGACCAGCACGAAGTGTCGCGCGTTGGCGCGCGCGTCGTAGCGCGGATCGATCTCCTCCACGTCATGGCCGAGCTCCTCCAGGAGCTTCGCCGTCGACTCCATGGCTGCGATGCAGTCCGGGTGCACCTTCGACGGCATCGGCGCCTTTGACGTGAATGCAATGCGCAGCTTGCCCGGATCGCGGCCCACCTCGTCGCGGTACGGCCCCGCCTTCGGCGGCGGATAGTACGGCTGCTGCAGCTGCGGACCTTCCACCGCGTCCAGTGCCGCCGCGCTGTCCCGTACGCTTCGTGAGATCACGTGCTCCAACGCAAAGCCGGACCAATGCTCGATTGGGCCACCAGGGGTGCGTGCGCGAGTCGGCTTGAAGCCAAAGAGACCGGCACAGGATGCGGGGATGCGAATCGATCCACCGCCATCGCCGGCATGCGCCATCGGCACGATGCCCGCAGCCACGGCCGCGCCCGCACCACCGGACGAGCCGCCGCAGGTCCGGCTCAAATCCCACGGATTTCGCGTCGGCGGCGCGACGTCCGGTTCCGTCACGGGCAGAATGCCGAACTCCGGCGTGTTGGTCTTTCCAAAGACCACGAGGCCCGCATCACAAAAGCGCTGGTAGAGCTCCGTGTCGGCGGTGGGCGTGTGGTTCTGAAGCAAAC